>JBIIMQ010000035.1:0-15858 GCA_044337935.1 Candidatus Nitrotoga sp. | reverse complement strand
CGCCTCCAGCTTGTATTCGAGTGTGTACGCCGCTCGCTTGCTTTTTATTTGCTTCATTTCTCCGTCTCCTTAACTTGAAATTAAACCACAGTTAAGAAATACGTTTTTCACGGGCAAGGTCACAACATCGTAATGAAAAACGGCAACAGTAAGTAGAAAAATCACTTCCGGATAATGTGATTAATTTCATCCCGCATTGTCCGGTAATCCAAATTATCAATCTGAATGGGGAAAATAACATTGTCATGCACCAACCGCAAAGAAGGATAAACGTCAGCATCAAGCTGCCTGGATTGGCGAATCTCCTGTTGCAACCGCCGCTCTATTTCCGAACTAACCAAGTCACGGGCAAATAACGGCACATCCAGCCCAATTTCTTGCGCACATCTTTGCAGCGTTTCCGGCAAGGATGGATTCAATGCTTTTTGATAATAAGCATCTTGAATGGCACGCAGCATTTCCGGTTCCGCTGCCGCATGTTGCTTTCTGGCTGCCAGAACGGCGCGGCAAGCCGGATAAGTTGAACGGATAGGCGTATTACGTGACCAGAAATCATAATTAAACGATACACCGGGCACTGCCTGCTCAACCCGCTGCCAGATCTGCTGAATTGCAAGCTGCTTACCCAGCGGCATAGGCTCTGTCGTATCGGGCGCCAATCCGCCTGCCACATAAACAATCGCAATATCCTCAGGCAATTCGGCTTGCAGTGCGTCCCAGCTCCGACTAAACGCATAGCACCAACTGCACATCGGATCGTGAATATAAAAAAGTCGGGTTGGGAGGGACACTGTGCCACCTGGTTGGATAATTTTTCCCATTGCTTGAATAGAAGCCTTGCGGTTTGATATGTGCTGTCAAAATAAGTCTACCAGTTTAAACAGCGAAGCAAGTTCAATAGGAAGGAGGCCTCAGAGCCTGGCCCCATTGATGAGCCCCCTTTTATTTCGCAGAGCCATGATATATGGCCTCATGTCCTGTCAATATCAATTTTGTACTTTGTTTCGATGAATAAAACGAACTCTTCGATTGCCAAAGATATTGCATCGAGAATATGAATATACGCTTCTCTCGATAGGTTTCTGTCGATCGCGAAGTGATGAACGATGCCGTGGCGGTATTGGATTATTTCCGAGATTCTATTTTCAAGAAAAGTTATTGATTTTCCAATACGTTTCTTCTTGAAAAATATCTTTCGAACATCAATGTCTAGCCAATCCTTGTAGGCCTTGTTTAGTTGATCCAAATTCTGAAACGTGTAGTTTTCCGCTATTAACTCTTCAATGCTTCGCTTGTTTCTATGTATGTCTAGAATCGCTGAAAATTCGAACTTTGCTTTGTGATTTTCTCGCTTTTCAAGAGCTAGCTTGTCATAAGCAATTAAAACTTGAAATGCTTGTGAGAAGAAGTACTCGAACATTGCGACTGCAAATGGCACCAAACCGTTATAGATAACCCTGCTTGGATCTAAGCTCTTTGTGAACTCAAGGAAATCATCGATTTTACCTCCAGTGGGTTGAGGATGATTAAAGGATGGCTCTGGAAGGGCATATTTGACTGCTGACAATTCCTGCATTACGTGTTGATAGGCACCGGATATACCTCTGCTTACTGGGGTGCTTTTGTCGTCCCATAAAGTCGCGTACTTGTTCGTGCCGTAATCGCCTTTTATTGTTCCTCCAAATCGCTTTCTGGCACCCCTGAGGACCTCATTCAGCATCGCCACGTCATACCAACTTGCGCTGTATAAGTTGCGCACGTGCAACGCCCATTCGTTTTTTGTAATGTTTTGTTCTTCTGATATTGGATAAATGTCAGCGGATACACCATCAATTGACTTGAAATCTTGATGGTCAAACCATAAGTAATTCAAAGTTCCTTTGGGCCAGTCCCAAAAATGGCTGCATCTCGTAAAACCAAGGTTTTCTAAGTGGTCGCTCAATTCCTTTCGAGAGGCCTTCTTGGGGTAAAGGGTAACGTCTCTTCCCATAGCTATTTAGTTCCAGAGTGGTGGCGTTGCCATATAACGTAATATAAAAAACATTTTCATAAGCCAGCAATGTCGCTTATATCGGCAAGCATTGCAAGCATCATCAACTCCCCTCTTTTTTTAGTAATTTTGATTACATTTTTGCGCTGAATACACTTCGAGGTTCTCGCACAAGACAGAAAAGCAAGGCAGCATTTTTGACTTTACATCAGCTGGGCGCATAATCTGTGCTGTGTTACTGTGCAAAATTGGTTCTGATTCAACTGGATGCTAAGGATGGATGCAAGAAATTTTCCCATTTCTTTACTTGCGGCGTTGCTTCTTGTGGGCTGTTCTCAAATCCCTGCCTATGAGAAACCACAGCCGCCCATCGCTTCGACCTTTCCGCGATCCTCCCCGGCTGACTCAACCGCTGTCAAGGTAGCAAACGTTGACTGGCAGACATTCTTTGGTGACGAAAAACTCCGGACAATCATTTCAACAGCACTCGCCAACAACCGCGATTTATTACTGGCTGTGCGCCGCGTCGAAGAGGTGCGGGCACTCTATGGTATTCAACAGGCAAATCGGCTGCCCTCCATCAGCGGTAGTGCTTTCGCCAGCCGCTACGGAATTCCAGCCGGTGTGCTGCCCATTCAGCACGACGGCGCAGCGAATCAGATATTGTTGAATCAGTTCCAGATAGGACTGACTTCAAGCGTATGGGAACTTGATTTCTGGGGTCGCCTGCACAGCCTAGAGATTGCCGCCCTGGAGACTTACCTGGCTACCGATGAAGCGCACCATGCCGTCCAATCCACCGTGATTGCGCAGATTTCAAACAGCTATATTATCGAACGCGAACTTGACGAACGCATTGAACTCGCCGAGAGAACCATCGAAACGCGACATCAATCCGCGCGCATTGCGCAACGGCGCTTCGAGGTCGGCTCAGCTGCCCGCGTGGATGCCGTCAAAGCCGAGACCCTACTCAGCCAGGCCCAAGCAGAATTGGCAGTGCTACAGCGCGTGCGCGAACAGAACCACAATGCGCTTGAGTTTCTGGCTGGCAGCTCGCTGCCGGACGAACATCGCTCGCTTGGCAGTATCGAAACGGGATTTGTACATCGCATCGACGCCGGCCTGCCTTCCAATCTGCTGATTCAACGTCCTGATCTGCGGGCAGCCGAACGTCGGTTGAAGGCGGCCAATGCCAACATCGGCGCCGCCCGCGCGGCGTTCTTTCCACGTATCGCGCTCACCGGTTCACTTGGTCTTGCCAGCCGCGAGCTTAATGGTCTGTTCGCGGGGAATAATCATTCCTGGAGTTTTACGCCCGGCATCACGCTGCCTCTCTTTGATGGCGGACGCAACCGGGCCGGACTTGATTTGGCGCGCGCGCAATATAATTCGGCGATCACCGAATACGAACGCAGCGTGCAGAACGCTTTTCGTGAAGTAGCCGATGTATTAGCCGAGCGACATTGGCTGGCCGAACAGATTCAGGCGCAACGTGCTTCTCTGGAGACTCAACGTGAACGAAACCGTATCGCTACCATGCGCTATCAGCAAGGTTCCAGCACTTATCTGGATGTGCTGGATGCCGAACGCGAACTGTTTGCCATTGAGCAGGCACTGGTGCAGACACGTCGCGCCTATCTTGCCAGCGGCATCAAGCTATATTCGGTTCTGGGCGGCGGAGGCGGTACGATTGGTGAGGAAGACGGTCAGAGGAGATTGAACCCATGATAAAAGGATTGAGCAAAACGTGGCTCGTGCGAATCGCGGCTGTGATCATGGTGGTAATCGTGGCGTGGTTTCTGGCGCGACAATATTTGAGCAACGATAAAAACAACGATGTTCTCATCAGTGGAAACGGGCGCATTGAGGCCACCGAGATTGACATAGCAGCGCGTTCCGCCGGTCGCGTCAAGGATATCCTGGTCAACGAAGGCGATTTTGTAAAGGCCGGACAGGTTCTGGCACATATCGATTCCGACTCGCTCAATGCGCAATTGCGTCAGGCCGAGGCGCAGGCACAGCAGGCTCACCATGCCATTGCAACCGCGCGCAGCCAACTAGCGCAGCGTGAAGCTGAACGCGCAGCGGCGCAAGCCGTGGTTGTGCAGCGCGAGGCAGAGCGCGCGGCGGCCCGCAGTCGTTCGGCGCGCTCATCGACGCTGGTAAAAGAAGGCGGTGCTTCAAGCCAGGAGGCAGACGACGACCGCACCCGCGTGCGCAGTGCCGAAGCCGCCATTGCGGCAGCCCAGGCGCAAGTGGCAGCCGCCGAAGCCGCGATTGCCACGGGTCATGCACAGGTATCCGGCGCGCAGTCTGCTGCGGAAGCCGCCACCGCAACGGTCGACCGCATCCGCGTTGATATCGCCGACAACGAGCTTAAAGCACCTATCGACGGGCGCATCCAGTTCCGCGTGGCTCAACCCGGCGAGGTGGTCAGTGCCGGCGGAAAGGTGCTGAATCTTGTAGACCTTGGCGATGTGTACATGATTTTTTTCTTACCGGAGACAGTCGCAGGCAAGGTGGCGCTCGGCAGTGAGGTGCGCATTGTGCTCGATGCCGCGCCCAACTACGTCATCCCGGCCAAGATTTCTTTTGTCTCCAGCACCGCGCAATTCACGCCAAAAACGGTTGAAACAGCGAGCGAGCGGCAAAAGCTGATGTTTCGGGTGAAAGCCAATATTGACCGAGAATTGCTGAAAAAACATTTGAAACAGGTCAAGACCGGCCTGCCCGGAGTGGCTTGGCTGAAATTGAATTCGCAGGCTGAATGGCCGAAAAAACTGACGCTCCGGGTTCCATAATGTCCTTGGACGCCACCGGTGCTGCGCCTGTCGTTCGCCTTGCCGGCGTCAGCCTGAGCTACGGCAAGACGCTGGCGCTGGATGCAATTGACCTGGATATCCCCGCCGGTTGCATGGTCGGCTTGATCGGCCCGGACGGCGTTGGAAAATCCAGCCTGATGTCGCTGATAGCCGGTGCGCGAGTGGTGCAAAAAGGTCGGGTGGAGACACTCGGCGGGAACATGGCCAGCGTGCGCCATCGCAACAAGGTATGCCCGAATATCGCCTACATGCCACAAGGTCTTGGCAAAAATCTGTATTCGACCTTGACCATAGAGGAAAACCTGCAGTTTTTTGGCCGCCTATTCGGACATGATGCGGCTGAAAGAAGACAGCGTATCGATGAGCTCACCACCAGTACAGGCTTGTACCCATTTCTCGATCGCCCGGTAGGAAAACTTTCCGGCGGCATGAAACAAAAACTGGGAATGTGCTGTGCGCTGATTCATGACCCGGACCTGCTGATTCTGGACGAGCCGACCACTGGCGTCGATCCGCTCGCGCGCAAACAATTCTGGGATCTGATCGCACGTGTTCGCAACCACCGTCCGGATATGAGCGTGATCGTATCCACGGCATACATGGACGAGGCCGAGCGGTTTGACTGGCTGGTGGCGATGGATGCGGGCAGGATTCTGGCCACCGGCACGCCGCGCGAATTACACGAGCAGACCGGCACTGCATCTCTGGAAGCAGCTTTCATTGCGCTGCTGCCGGAAGAGAAAAGGCGTGGTCACCGCGCTGTCGTGGTTCCACCCTTCACTGAAGGAGAAGACCACGGGGTTGCCATTGAAGCACGCGATTTGACCATGAAATTCGGCGATTTCATGGCGGTTGATCATGTCAATTTCCGCATCCGCCGTGGCGAGATTTTCGGCTTCATCGGCTCCAACGGTTGCGGCAAATCCACCACCATGAAGATGCTCACCGGCCTGCTACCGGCCAGCGAGGGCCAAGCCTGGCTGTTCGGCCACGAAGTGAATCCTCATGATATTGCCACGCGTCGGCGGGTTGGCTATATGTCCCAATCCTTTTCGTTGTACTCGGAGCTCACTGTAAGCCAGAACCTGGTGCTCCATGCGCGCCTGTTCAATATGCCGGAGGCGGAGATTCCGCTGCGGGTCGAAGAAATGCTGATGCGATTTGGCCTCGGCGAAGTGCCCGACGCATTGCCGAACAGTTTACCGCTGGGAATCCGCCAGCGTTTGTCACTGGCGGTAGCGATGGTGCACAAACCGGAATTGTTGATCCTCGACGAACCGACCTCGGGTGTTGATCCGATTGCACGGGATAATTTCTGGCAGTTGATGATTGACCTTGCGCGCAAGGACAAAATCACGATCTTTATTTCGACCCACTTCATGAACGAGGCTGAGCGCTGTGACCATATTTCGCTGATGCATGCGGGGAAAGTTATGGCCAGCGATGCACCGTCCGAACTTTTAAAAAAGCACGGGGCATCGACACTGGAGCAAGTATTTATCAGTTATCTGGAAGAAGCCGGTGCGGCGGTCACCCAGCCCGCCAGCACTCCTCCAATCACTTCCGCCCCTCCTGCCGCCGATCCTGATAAGGGTTGGCAGTCCGGATTGCGCCGCCGTTTCAGTATGTCCCGCGCATTCAGCTACACGCTGCGCGAAGCGCTGGAACTGCGGCGCGACCCGGTGCGCGGGGCGATGGCGCTGATCGGCTGCCTGACCCTGATGTTTTTCATCGGCTATGGCATCAACATGGACGTGAATGATCTCAGCTACGCCGTACTCGATCGCGACCAGACCACGCTCAGTCACAACTACGCTTTGAACCTCTCTGGATCGGGCTATTTTGTCGAGCATCCGCCGATAACCAGCTACACCGATCTGGACCGGCGCATGCGCAGCGGCGAACTGTCACTTGCCATTGAAATTCCACCCGGCTTTGCCCGCGACGTGCAGCGCAACGAACCGGTCCAGATCGGTGCCTGGATCGATGGTGCAATGACCATGCGGGCTGAAATCGTGCAGGGCTACGTGCAGGGCATGCATCAAGGCTGGTTGGTCGATATGGCAAAAACCCGGCTCGGTCAGGATTCAGCTATCGGTTCGGCTATCATTGAAACGCGATTTCGTTATAACCCGGACGTGATGAGTTTGCCGGCGATGGTTCCGGCAGTTATCCCTATTCTTATGCTGATGATTCCGTGCATGCTGACCGCGCTGTCAGTGGTACGCGAGAAAGAGCTGGGGTCGATCATCAATTTCTATGTCACCCCGGTTACCCGTACCGAGTTCCTGCTCGGCAAGCAGCTTCCGTACATCGTGCTGTCAATGCTGAATTTCCTGCTGATGTCGGTACTCGCCATCACTATATTCGGTGTGCCCATCACCGGCAGTTTTGCCACGCTCGCGCTGGCAGCACTTATTTTCAGCATTTTTTCCACAGGCTTTGGCCTGTTCGCTTCCATTTTCACACGCAGTCAGATTGCGGCGATATTCGCGACCATGCTCGGCACCATGCTGCCGGCTATTCAATTTTCAGGCCTTCTTAACCCGGTTTCCTCGCTGGAAGGAACCGGAAAAATAATCGGACAGATTTACCCGGCGTCGCATTTCCTCATAATTAGCCGTGGAGTTTTCGGCAAAGCTCTGGGCTTGTCTGATCTGGTCGCATACTTCTGGCCTATGCTGCTGTCCGCCCTGGGGATTGTCGCTCTATCAATCTTCCTGCTGAAAAAACAGGACCGCTGACCATGAGCCATACTTCCAATATCTATCGGCTCGGTGTCAAAGAACTGTGGAGTTTGCGTCGCGACTCGATCATGCTGATACTGATTGCCTACACTTTTACCGTGGCAATTTATATTGCCGCGACCGCAATGCCGGATTCCCTGCACAAGGCCGTGATCGCAATCGTGGATGAGGATAATTCACCGCTGTCGAGCCGCATAACTTCGGCCTTTTATCCTCCACACTTCATGTCGCCGATCATGATATCGCTGAAGGATGTCGATCCGGGTCTGGACGCTGGCAAGTTTACGTTCGCACTCGACATTCCTCCGGAATTTCAGCGCAATGTGCTGGCCGGAAATTCCCCGACAATCCAGCTGAACGTGGATGCCACGCGCATGAGCCAATCATTCACCGGTAGCAGCTACATCCAGCAGATTGTATTGGGTGAAGTCAATGAATTTGTTCAGCGTTATCGTGGTAGTGCCACACCGCCAGTTGAGCTGGCAATGCGGGTACGTTTCAATCCCTCTCTGGCACCATCCTGGTTCGGTTCGCTCATGGAGCTCGTCGGGCACATCACCATGTTGTCAGTCATTCTGACCGGTGCCGCCCTGATCCGTGAACGCGAGCATGGAACGATCGAACACTTGCTGGCAATGCCGGTAACAGCCGCCGAAATCATGCTGTCCAAAGTCTGGTCTATGGGACTGGTGGTTTTGCTGGCAGCGGCTTTTGCGCTGTCTTTTATCGTTCAAGGCCTGTTGCAGGTGCCGATTGAAGGCTCGATAGCGCTGTTTCTCTTTTGTGCCACGCTACATCTGTTTGCCACCACATCAATGGGCATTTTCATGGCAACCGTCGCGCGCACCATGCCCCAGTTTGGTCTTTTGGTGGTATTAGTGTTGTTACCGATGGAAGTGCTGTCCGGAGGATCTACCCCGCGCGAAAGCATGCCTGAGATCGCGCAAAATATAATGCTGGTCGCGCCAACCACGCACTTTGTTTCTCTCGCCCAAGCCATTCTTTTCCGTGGCGCCGGACTTGAAGTGGTATGGCCGCAGATGCTTGCGCTGGTGGTGATCGGAAGCGTCCTGTTTGTTCTGTCTCTGCGTCGATTCCGCAAGTCTCTCGGAAGCCTTGCCTGAAAGAACTTCGAACTTCAGTTAACGCGCAAGTTTCATTCTTTTGCAACAGCTACATGAAGATGTTGCCCCCACATTCATGTAGCTGAATAAACCTCGTTGATTGTTATACCACTTTAAAAGAAGGCGGAATTTTCAGCACCGGCCGATGCAGGCCATTACTCATAAACCCTGCCTATTGCCCAATTTGAAAACATTTGGGCAGCCTGCTCGCTCTGCTCTGGCGTCAGAGTGATTGAATCGCGCAATTTTTTGGCATTTACGTTACCGCCATATTCAACCGCCAGATTGGACCACACGTAAGCCAGCAGAGCATTCTGTTTCTTCCCATTACCCAGGTGATACGCCAGAGCAAGATTATATTGTGCATCGGAATTTCCATGCGCTGCCGCTTTCTGCCATAAACCCACAGCCTTGTCGACATCCTTTGGCACACCTTGGCCAAAGAAGTACATCGATCCAAGATTTAACTGCGCTTCCGGATGCCCCTGCATTACCGCCATCTGCCACAATTCAACGGCTTTGGTCACATCCTTCTGCACAACCTCGCCCTTGTTATACATCACGCCCAGGGTGAACTGCGCGTTGGCAAACCCACGCTCCGCCGCATGTTGCCACCATTCAACAGCCTTGACGGGATCCTTTGGTATGCCCTTGCCGTCACGGTATAGCCAACCGATATTTAACTGCGCGTCTGCATCTCCCTGTGCGGCTGCCTTCTGTAACCACTCCACAGCCCTGACATAATCCTTGGGGACACCGCTACCGCTGACGTACAACAAACCGAGACCCGACTGTGCCTTGGCATGGCCCTGTATTGCAGCCTTTTCATACCACACCGCAGCCTGATGGGTATCTTTGGCCAGGATTTTAGGATCCTTGCCGGTATCGTACATCCACGCCAGATCAAACTGAGCATTTGCATCACCCGCTTCTGCAGCTTTTTTCAATTGCACAAGTTTCTCTTCAGCCTCCTGTTCCTCCGGTGTTAGAGACATGAACTGGCCATGCGCACTTGCCGCAATAGTAAGCATCAACGCAAAAAATAATTTTCCTGTAATACGCTTACAGATATGTACCAATGACATTTTTTAGACCTCATCCAAATAAATCATTTTCGCCGACCGACGAAAGTGTTAATAAAGAAACGACTGATCGCACCAATTTTTATCGTACCAATTAATACATTCCATGTTGCCAATACAAATGCACACCATCTGCCTGCGCTTCATGAATGGACGTTCAGCCACTAATTAATTCCAAACGAAACCAAGGGACAATTGGACAATATACTTTTCAGGAAACCCGGCTGGAAATGCGGAACCGAAAAATCAATTCAGCACCAGCGGCAATTTTACCAAAAAACGCCTTTACCGGCGTAACACCTGCCCCGGCTTCCAATTTGTGGACAGACGTTCGGCTTCGGCACGCTGGGCAGAACTCAGAATGGTCAAATCGCGTTGCTTCTTCGCATTTTCATTATCCTGCAAAGCGGCAAGGTTATACCACGCATAAGCCAGCACACTGTCCTTTTCCAAACCCTTGCCATATTGATACATCCAGCCAAGTTCAAACTGAGCCTTGTGGTACCCTTGAGCTGCTGCTTTTTGATACCATTCCACTGCCTTGGCGGCATCTTTCTTTACACCTTCGCCTGTAAGATGCATCAGCCCAAGCTCATACTGAGCCTTGGGATATCCCTGCGCTGCAGCTTTCAGCAACCACTCTGCGGCCTTGTTTGGATCTTTGGTTACAGTAGTCACAACTTCACCGCTGTTATACATCATTCCAAGCTCATACTGGGCTTTGGGATACCCTTGAGCTGCCGCTTTCTGGTACCACTCCACGGCCTTCTCCTCATTCAGTGGAACGCCAATACCGTTGGCATATATCCATCCCAGCCGGGTCTGGGCAGCGGCATCACCGGCCTCTGCTTGCTTGTACACTGGCCCCAAACTACTTGTTGCCGCGGACACTTCTTCTGCCAAAACATGTCCATTACATATTAAAAACAAGATCACACAACTTGCAATTCTTTTCATATCAACCCCATCATTCCATCATTTGGATTACGGCATAAACAATGCTGCCACACGCATCACCCACACAACCTTCTCTGAGCAAGTTGCTTCAATATAGTTCCCGGACATTAATTGTCAAGAGCTAATTTCTGTGCCTGCTACCGGCACAAATAACACGGCGCAAATACCCTGAAAAACCCGAATTTCCTTCAACCGAATAACGCGCGCAGCTTACTTGCATCCGGTTGATGAACCACTCCCTTTTCGGTAATCAGCGCTGTAACCAATTCGGCGGGGGTCACATCAAACGAGGGATTACGAATCTGTACACCCTGCGCAGCCCAGCGGGAATCACGAAAACCTTTTACCTCGTCCGCATGACGCTCTTCAATGGGAATATCCCCACCGCTTGCAACAGTCATGTCTATCGTGGAAAGCGGACAGGCCACATAAAATGGGATCCGATGGCGTTGCGCCAACACGGCCACCATATAAGTACCAATTTTGTTAGCAACATCACCATTTGCGGCCACGCGATCCGTACCGACTACTACCGCATCCACTTCTCCGCGATCCATCATAAAACCGGCCATATTATCAGTGATGAGAGTCACCGGAATTTCTTCCTGCACCATCTCCCACGCGGTCAGGCGCGCACCCTGCAGGAAAGGACGCGTTTCGTCGGCAATAACGGAGATTTTTTTCCCCGCTTCCACAGCAGACCGGATTACCCCCAGCGCAGTGCCATGGCCGGCTGTAGCCAACGCCCCGGCGTTGCAATGAGTCAACACGCGCGCACCATCCCGCAACAACCCGGCACCGTGCGCCCCCAGCGCGCGATTAATGCGAATATCTTCGGCAAAAATCTCATGCGCCTCGGCCAACAAACGTGCAGCAATTTGCATATTGGTTTCGCCCGATACGGATTGCCATACCTGCTTCATGCGGTTCAGCGCCCAAAACAAATTCACCGCAGTCGGCCTGCTTTGGGCAAGAAGATTAAAACCTTCATTCATGCCGCGTTGAAAAGATTCACCGGAAACAGTGAGCAAACGCTGTGCTTCCAGCGCCACACCGTAGGCAGCCGCCACGCCAATGGCCGGAGCACCACGCACTACCATGCTGCGGATGCCTTCGGCCACGGCAGCGGCAGAATCATATTGCAGATACATAAACGTGGCGGGCAAAATGCGCTGGTCGATCATTTCCAGCACGCCATTCGACCAACGCAGCGTTTCAATTTTCATAATAACGCCCCCAAACAATTAATCAGGCGTTCAATCACCCTCAAATTCACACAGCGCAAACACACTGTAGCCCTGTTTCTCCAGGCGCTTGCGCCCGCCAACATCCGGCAAATCAATGACAAAACAACATTCGACAATTTTGCCGCCAATCTTCCCGATCAGCTTGGTTGCTGCCTCCGCCGTTCCGCCGGTAGCAAGCAGATCATCCACCAGCAGCACCCTTTCACCCGGGGAAATCGCATCGGTATGAATCTCGATACGGTCAGTCCCATATTCCAGCTCGTAGTCGTGTCCGACCGTTTCTGCAGGCAACTTGCCCTTTTTACGAATCGGCACAAACCCTTTATTCAGGGCATATGCCAGCGGTGCCCCCACTATAAATCCGCGTGCTTCGATGCCTGCCACCTTGTCGATTCCCATATCGGCATAGCGACTCACCAATTCGTCTATGGTAGTCCTGAAACCTGTCGGGTCCTTGAGAAGAGAGGTGATATCGCGGAACATGATGTTCGGCTTGGGGTAATGCGGGATGGTACGAATACGGGATTTGATAGGCATATTTCCTCGGACTTGTCATGAATGTTTTTTGTAATCGGCAAATTTTTCCTGCACCTCATGCATCTGTCGCGGCGTAAGAATGTACGGCTCGCCCGCCTGCAAAGTACGCCAATACAACTCGCACAAAAATTCAACCTCAACGGCTACCGCCAACGCATCGTCCAAATCCGAACCCAGCGCAATCATGCCATGGTTAGCCAGAAGGCAGGCTTTCCGGCCCTCCAGCGCAAACAATGCATTATCTGAAAGCGTCTGTTCGCCAAACAATGCATACGGTGCACAACGGATCACATTACCTCCTGCCGTAGCAATCATGTAATGCACGGCTGGAACATCCTCGCGCAAACAGGCCAACGTGGTAGCAAAAGCTGAATGAGTGTGAATAACAGCGTTCACGTCGGAACGGTTGGCTAGAATGTCACGATGGAAGCGCCACTCGCTTGTAGGCTTGCCGCCACACAGAGCATTGCCTTTCAAATCCATGCGTACCATGTCTGCAGGCATCATATTCGCCACCGCCATCGCAGACGGTGTAATCAACATGCCATCACCGCAACGCACGGCAGCATTGCCGGAAGTACCCCGATTCAAACCCAGATCAAGCAACCGCCGCGAAGTATCCAACAATTGCAAGCGCAGATCCTCTTCTCCGGATGTCATCATGATATTTCCTTTAACACACGACCCGCAACCACGCCCAGTTTTTCAATCATGGCTGCATCACGCGCTTCCGGCGCAGTTATAAGCGCGAACTCCAATGCCGAACGACAGCCACAGGCATCGGCCATAACATCAGTGCGCACTTTCGGAATAAGGTGCGTTACCAGCGTTTTCGCCTTGCCCGCATTTTCGGTAAGCGTCCTGATAATCTGTTCCACTGTGACATTCTCATGATCGGGATGCCAACAATCATAGTCCGTCACCATCGCCACGGTGGCGTAACACAACTCTGCCTCGCGCGCGAGCTTGGCCTCTGGCATGTTGGTCATGCCAATTACATCGCACCCCCAGGTACGATAGAGATTCGATTCAGCCAGACTGGAAAATTGCGGCCCTTCCATAACCAGATAAGTACCGCCACGAACGACAGGAATATTTGCCTCTCGTGCGGCCATCTCAATATGATCGCCTAGCCTTTTGCAAACAGGGTAAGCCATGGAAACATGCGCCACCAATCCCGCGCCAAAAAAAGATTTATTGCGCGCAAAAGTACGATCGATAAATTGATCAACAATCACGAACGTGCCCGGCGGCAAGTCCTCGCGCAAGGAACCCACGGCGCTAACAGAAATGACATCGGTCACCCCTACCCGCTTCAGCGCGTCGATATTGGCGTGAAAATTGATTTCGGTCGGAGGAATTTTGTGTCCGCGACCATGACGGGGCAAAAACACAATATTGTGGCCGTCCAGTTCACCAAACAATAACTCGCTGGATGGTTCTCCAAACGGCGAAGCGATCTTTTCCCAGCGCTTGTTGGTCAACCCGGCAATGTCGTAAATCCCACTGCCGCCGATGATGCCGATTCTTTCTGGTACATGAGTCATACTTGTCCGTAATCATTTTATATTTACAGGCAGATTGAAACAGGAAGTACAGTTTTATTCAAGACAATGAATGCTTGCCTACGCCACTGCCTTTAACAAACGTTGGTATGACACCCACCCATTGCCTACTTGAACTCAGCAAGCGCAGCCTGGGCTAACGTAGATACCGTCTTTAAAGTCAAGCATTTTTCAGCCCGGTAGGTTGGCGCTGAGCTTGCGAAGCCCAACACGAAATCAAGGGAGCCAGTCTTGACACAACGTCAGGCCGAATGCGTGATGTCAAGACTTGACTCCTTGATGTGTGCTCGAACGAAGGGATGGCCGCCGCTGCGCGGCGGTCTCCCGAAGTTCGGTCAACTGCGCTCCGATGGCGCACCGCGCAACGGTGCGCCATCGTTCAAGCTCAGGGGCGTGAAGCTGGTTTGCCGGAGAAGTGTCCCTCTGGGGCGGCGGGTTGGGCATAAGGTGGTCGATGTTAGAACCGTAGCGATTGTTTGACATATTCAAGAATGGGCTTCCAAATTGATATGTTTGATTCCCTATAAGAAATTGTCAACTCTATTAGCTTATCGCCAGCCGGTATCCTGTATTGTTTGACAGTCCATGGCGATGGCCCGCTTAGATCGCTTCGTCGATACTCAAGCAACAATGCAGGGCTACCATTAATCATTTCAATTTTTGGTGTTGCGACAGTAAGTAATTTGGACCCCATAGCAGTCATGATTTTTGCCATTCCTGCGCTGAACTCTGCCTCGACATCTTTTAGGTCTTGAGTACTTGCTGACCGGAGTTCAGCGCTGGAAAAAGGAAGGGGTCTTATCAAATTGATGCGAATTTTTGCGCCCGATGGAGTTGGCAATGCGCTGATTGCGATCAAGCGGGATTTATCTTGGTTAGTATCGTAGTCAATACCGGCTGTTCGCGCCGCTCCCTCACCTGCTGCAGCGAAGTTTTTCTTCTCAGAATCAGCATGCACTAGCCAATGGGAAGGGGCTTCAACGGATATGCCTTCCTTGAGAGAAAACCGCTGATACCTTGTGTCTCCAGCAATGGCAGAGTTCGCTGTGGCGGCCAGAACAGCTACAAGAATAAAGACGAAAATTTTCGGATCAATCAGACTTTTGGTCATTCAGTTTCTCCGATAGATAGGCCCAACGTAAAAGTGAGGAGCTGCGCGCTTTTGCGCAGTCCCTCTCGACTGCCGGGTTGGGCAAAGGCGATGGAATCAAAGAGTGGCGCAAAAATAGCCTCGCAAGCTGCTACTGACACCACCAGATGCGTAAGTAACCGTGTGCGCATTTGCATCAACGGACACAACCCGTATCTCGGGGTGCATGCGGTCGACGTAGGTGTTGGGGTTGTCGTAAATGCCACGCATGAACGTAATGGGCATTAAGTAATAAAGCGCCGCGCTGCCGCATACCCAAAGCTCATAGTCAGCGCTAAGCGTGTTGGGGTTGATGTTGAACTTGAATTTATCGGGTGCGCTGAGATTTCGTGAGCAATAGCGAACATGAACAACAGACTTTCCAATGCGCGCCTTGGCTTTACCGGCGGGGGCTACGGTTGCGCCGTTCGCAATTTTGGCAAGTGCGGCATTCTTTTCAATCGTGCTCACAATCGTGCTCATAGTGTCCTTGGATTAAAGCCCAACGTAATATAGAAAACATTTTCATAAGCCAGCAATGCAGCCTATATCAGCAAACATTGTCAAGCATCACCAACTCATCACTATTTTCATTGCCTTAACTGATTATTTGGCTGGATTTTAATATTAGGGCAGCCTAAAATTCTGCGGATAGAAG
>JBIIMQ010000034.1:0-15860 GCA_044337935.1 Candidatus Nitrotoga sp. | reverse complement strand
GCCCCAGATGATAGGTCGCAATGACCCGTTGCCGTAATTGTTGCATGTCGGGGCTGAGCAGGGTTTTTCTGAATTCGGGTTGCCCTAGTAGAAAGATTTGCAGTAATGATTTGTCGGCTGTTTGGAAATTTGACAGCATTCTTAATTCTTCCACTGCTTGAGAAGAAAGATTCTGTGCTTCGTCCACGATCAGAAGGGTACACATTCCTTTTTGGTCACATTGCCGAAGAAATTGTTCCAGTCTGGTCAGTAGGGTGGCTTTCGAACCGTCTTCACAGGGAAGTCCAAATGCTGCGACTACCATTCGTAAGGTATCGTTTGCATCAAGATTTGTATTGACGATCTGTGCTGCATGTATTCTTTCAGATTTAAGTTTACGGAAAAGGCTGCGTACTAAAGTGGTTTTCCCCGCGCCGATTTCACCAGTGATGACGATGAAACCCTCTCCTTGAGATAGGCCATATTCAAGGTAAGACATGGCACGCTTGTGGCCTTTGCTGCCAAAAAAGAACTGCGGGTCAGGCATTAGTTGGAATGGTTTGGCGCTTAGTCCATAGTATGATTCATACATTTACTTGATTACTCCGGCTAGAAACGCATGGATAGGGTTGCGGTGATGGCATTCTCGCGGTATGCGGCGCCATACAGGTTAGGGTTAGAAGTTCGTCCGACATGTCGTAAATTAACTGCACCATTAAGCTTGGGCAATATTTGTTTGGTCAGCCCGGCCGTGAAAGTTTTAGTTTCATCCTCTTGACCCGTGGCAAGTATAGTGGATTTGATATACGTAACACCAATGTTGGCATTTGCGAGTGGGGCTACTTTATAACTCCAGAGCGCGTTGGCGCCAACTTGTTTGGTATCGTAGTTTGTGCCAAGTGAGATGCTAGTTGCGTTTGCCGGCGTTTGTGGTTCAATCAGCATATGGAACATGCTGAACGTGAGTGTATTTCTCTTGCCAGTCAAAGTAACGGTTGCTAGTAATTCTTTTTGTAGGAAAAATTGATTTGTAAGGGCATTAATGGGGTTAAAAATAGCCGTACTAGTTGTGGCAGGAGTTAGAAATTGATCACGGGATGTGGTGATACTCTGATTGTAGGTTAGGCTCCAGGTTGATCTGTGGGCTTGATGTCTGGCTAAAAGTGTGTAGGTGTTTCCAAAAAATGCTTTACCGGCGTTAGCTGTGATATTGGTTCTTTCTGACGGTGTCCAAATAAAACCCGAATTCCAGAAAGATCCTGCGGAAACACCAGTTACGGATGAGTAATTAAATTTTTGGTACCCACTTGTTCCTGTTAAGCTAAACGTTGATGAAACACGGTAACGAAGATTTCCTGTAACTTGTTCATCTTCCATCGGGATGCCTAAACCATCTATTTTTTGTTTGTTATATGTTAAGCCCCAACCTAGCGTATGAAAGGCAGAACCGCTGGTGAGGCTGAATAGCATAGTGTCCGACTGGCTTGCAGATAGCCCCCCCCCTACGCCAGTGTAGACTGCGTCATGTGTATAGCGTGCTTTGACCGTGGCAAAACTTGAAAAGTTGTGGAGTACGTACGGACTGATACTGTAGGTTTTTATAGAGGTTCGGTTGTTTGTGATATTTTCGTTATTGTTTGTCAGCGGACCCAGAAGAGAAATATTTTGCTGACTGATGTTGGCAGTGCTGTCGAGGAAAAGAAAATTTTTAACCAGAGTCGCATTTGCTTTTGAGTCTAATTGATGAAATGTGGTGCTTTGATTGCTTTGATTCAAGTAAAAAAGATTTTGCATTGTATAGTTGGCATTAACCTTCAGGCGCGCTCCGGTCCCGGTCACAGATACCCCAGGATTAATTTCGGTGATGAAATCACCCGTCTCACTTCCTCGTGGGGCCAACATGACATTGTCGGTGTAAGTCGCTACCGAGCTTAGTATTGGTGTGACTTTCCAGTCAACAGCGTTGGCATAAATAGGAAGTACCAGCGAGACAGTAGTAATCGACTGGATTATTTTGCGGGTAAGCTTGTGAAGTATTGTATGCCTTGCTACTTTAATCATAATAATCGTAGCTATAATTGGCTCCGCCTGCGAATGCCTTGGCTTTATTGTAAATCAAGCTCACGTGAGTGCATTTCTCAAGCTGGTAGAGTGCTTCTTTGACTGCATGTTGTGTTGTGGTTTCGCCTTCTACTACCATGACAATTTGCCCCATCTGGTTTGCGAGAACGCGCGCCTCGGTTGTAGGGAGCAAAGGGGGAGAGTCAAATATAACAATGCGATCCGGATATCGGCTTGCAATTTCATTTAACAGGCTGCTCATGGCTTGACTTGCCAAGAGTTCGGTTGCATGCCGATGGCCTGTACCGGCAGGTAGAATTCTGAGCGTATCAACGTTGGTTTTAATCATGACATCCGCCAAATCGAGATCATCGTCGAGAAGGATGTCCATTAGCCCGACAGCAGATTTTAATCCTAATGTACTCAGAACCGATGGGCGAGCCACATCTGCATCTACTAACAGAACGGTGTGATCCATTTCAGTTGCGATACTCATGGCCAAGTTGATGGCGCAGAATGTTTTTCCTTCTTTGGGTAATGCACTGGTGACCATGATCAGATTCCCGTGGCGTATAGCCCCTTCCCCTCTGATGAATGCATTCTGAATTAAGGAGCGTTTTATTCCTCTAAACTCCCGGGCGGCCAAAGTTTTTCCCTGATCTGGCGTGATCATGCCCAATTGGTGCAATCTGGCAAGGTTAATATTGACTTGCGTTATTGTTGGTTTATCTTGATTGCTGGCGTTGTGACCATGGGCGAATTTCGAACTTTGTTTGTTTGGGATTTCCGGCTGTACTTTTAGTGGAGGCGATATTTTCCCTTTGATTTGTTCAAACTTGTTTGCTGCTTTTTCGATAATACTCACGTGATCTCCCCGGCTGCTATTTGTTTTTTTTAGGCAGTCTTCTTAACTCAAATCCTATGGTTAACAGCAATTTTACTTAACGTATCTTGTTAATTATAAATGTATACTTGCAATTATGATTTAAGGAATAACATCACCATTACCGCGCCGTACAGGGCAATCAACAAAGTAATAGAGAGTCCGAAAGCATATAGGCTTCTTTTTCTCTTGATTTTTTCGTGGGCAGTCCAGTTCATTGTGACCGTACCTAGTATCGGCAAACCAATTGATTCTCGTAGGCTATTCTGGCTCATAAAAGTAGGCCTAATTTGGCTCATTAAAAATGCAATTCCTATTCCGCCCGCTAATGCACCGGCAAAAACCAAACTGAATAGCATTAACCGGTTTGGTCCAGAAGGAACAAGTGGAACAGTAGGTGGGTCGATGACTTTGAATGTCAGCATATCTGAAGTGGCACTTAATTCTCCCGAAAGCTTTGCAGACTCTCGGCGTCCTATGAGATTTTCATAATTTGATTTGTTAATGTTGTAATCACGGTTGAGTTGAGCAAACTCTTCCGCTACTTTAGGTTTTGCAATAGTGAGTGCTTTTAATTGGGCATCGCGAGTGGAATATTCCTCTACTCTGGCTTTCATTGCCGCAACCCTAGCTTCAGCCTCTGATAAGGAAACATTAAGTTGCTGCAGCATTGGGCTGTAATTTTTTCCACGATCGCGTTCAATAACAGGTTTTTTGAGTTTTGCCTCTGCCAGTTTTCGCTCTTCAAGTTTCGCAATTAGGCGCTTAATGGAAATAACATCGGGATGGCGATCAGTAAAACGTAGCCGTAAGGCGTCCATATCATTTGTTAATGATTGTATACGTGCATCAATTTCCGAGTTGGCAACTGTCGACGGGGCTTGGTCTGTTGCCAGCTCATCGGCAGGCACGCCATCTTCAATCTGAAGTTTGATGGCGTTGCGTGCCTGTTCGGCTTCACGCAGGCCTAACTTGGCTTCATTTAGGCTATCCGAAACTGATTGCAGTTGTGATCCGTAATCGCCGTCCCGAGGTAACAAGCCACGATTTTTTATTTGGAAATCCGTGACGGCTTTTTCCGCTGCAATCAATTTATCTTCGTAGTTTTTAATTTGTTCTTCGATAAATTTAACGGCTTTTTCGGAATCCTGCTTCTGATTTCCAAAGCTACTTTCAACAAAAATAGTCAGGAAAGATTGAACGACATCTTTTGCGATCTTTGGAGTCTCGTGGTTATAGGAAATAACATATAGATCGGCACTGTTACTTCCGGTAATTTTGATCCGTCCCATCATGTCGCTGACTAGCCGTTCATGATCTTTGGCATCTGTCACCTTGATATCCAGATCTACCATGCGCAAAACTCGTTCTACGTTTGGACGACTTAGTAGGGTGCGGCTCATGATTGAAACTTGTTGTTCCATGTTTGGGACAGTCGTCATGCCCGACAATAATGGCTTCAAAATGGTGCGAGTATCCACGAAAACCCGAGCAGAGGCTTCGTAATTATTGGGCAGCGAATATACTTTGAGGCCACCGATCAAAAGAATAATCCATGCAATGGCTATCGCATACCAACGATATTTCCATACTCCCTTTAAGTAGGAAAGTAGCAGGGATATTAGTTCCTCCATCTTGTTATATTCTCCATATTGAGCAGATACCAGTGTCTGACTTAACAGTGTTCCGTTGTTGATTCAACAGGAGCGGCAATTTTGGATATGAGATGTATCGCGAAACTAAATGCAATGGTCTTATTAAATGGCATCTGTATTTGTCTACATAACATATTAATTAAAAGAAGCTTTCTGGTATAACTAATATGTCGCCGGGGCGTACCGGCATATTGGCTGAAATATCGCCATCCTTAATTAGATCGTTTAAGCGTACGGCGATATGCTGAGTTTTCCCATTCGTGTTACGGATAATGCTGGCTTTGTTGCCGGCGGCAAAGGTTGTGATCCCACCTACGGCAATCATGACATCCATAAGTGACATGCCTTTGTTGTAATGGAGTGCCTGAGGTTTGCCAGCCTCACCGATTACACGAATTTGCTCTGTATACGGGCCAGTAAAACCGGTCACAATAATTGTTACAACCGGATCTTGAATAAATGTTGCCAGTGCTTTTTCAATATCACGAGCCAGATGCGTTGATGTTTTGCCCATGGCAGGCATATCTTCTACTAAGGGGGTGGTGATTTTTCCATCCGGGCGAACCGGAACAGACATGGAAACTTCCGGGTTATGCCACACGATGATGTTTACACTATCGCCCGGACCAATCAGATAATCATGTGAAGGAGGCTCATCTGTCGGGGAAATAGATACACGTTGAGGACTGGCACACCCTCCAACAATCAGAATTGAAAGTGTTATGGGAATTAAAGCTAGTAGTTTCATGATGTTTATTTTCGTTGCGTTCATCTGAATCTCCTTAAATTTTCGAGCAGTTGTTAATATCTTGGATTGTTCACTATGAAAATGATATCCACCATGAAAAAACAAGAAAAAATCTAATGGGCGGTACTCAATAGTCCATTGTTTTATTTATTTGGTTGGTGCTTCCATTGAATAATTTGGTGTAACAACAGGCGGAAACAGCTATCACGATACTTTCTTCTAATTATTTAGATGGTTTGTATCGATTGTTAAATTTTTAATTATATATATTGAGCTTTCATTAAATCAAACATAGGCTATTTGATGGGGCATAGAGCAACACAGCTATAATCGGCAAATTATTTCCAATGTTTAGTATTCTGTGCAAAATTGTCTCACATTGGGTTATTTTGTTATCGAAAGGATAAATTTGATTCATGCACTATGGGTGACAGCTTCGCTTGTGTTGTGTGTCTCAACAAGCCGCGCCGCTCTAGAATAACACTGTTAAAGTGTTTTGTTAAGTGATTGAATGTACATGTGACGTATTAATGGGGGACTTAAATTTGCTGCATAATTCAGATCAATAATCATTCAACTTCGAGGTGCTGCCCTTTATGAATGATTTAAATTACGTGTGATGGAGATAAATTGATTGCTCCAAGCTGAGAGCCAATACACAAATTAGTTATCTGATTGGCTCTGCATTTAAATGGATAATGAATACTTGGCGTGACACGTGGTTGGAAAACGTGTTTGATTCCTTGCAGTGAGTTATGAGAGGTAATAACAGGCAAAGAATCACGTCACAACGTCGATACTCAACATATTACGGAAAAATGCTCAAGTCTGCCGGAATCAACGCTGTGATCGGGTAAAGCCAGCCGAACTGGTTCGGTTAAGTGTAGATTACCTATTCGATATGACAGTTATCGCGCCGCATTGGCTAATGCAGCCAGCGTGTCTGCCCCTAAATCCGGGCTGTAATAGCCCAAGTTGGCACCAGTCTCGTCCACACTGACTTTGGGCATCAGTCCAGCCGCCAGTAAGGACTCATTTTTTGCTACACGGTGTGCATCGTGCGGATCAGTGATGCCTCTGTTACTGTAGATATCAGGTTTTTTTCCATGATTATGTTGATCAGCGATTTCGTCCAGCGTATAAATTGTGCGTTCGTTAAGCAAGGAAACAGCGTAAGTGTCATATTCATTAAGCAAGAAAAACAATACGTTCTTGCCGGAAACTTCTTGCCAGCCGGACGATTTTACTTGCAGAATTGCGCTTTGAACCACGCGATGGAAGGCCAGTGTCGGTACAGAAATAATTTCGTCACCATCTGGTATGACAGGAGTATTTTTATCAACAAAATCAATTAATAATGTGCGCACCTCTTCAATATTTACTCCACGTGACTGCAACACATCTATAACGGAAGTATTGTCCAGCATGGCAAGCAACAAATGTTCCACCGTGAGAGTCTTATGCCGTTTTGCGCGTGCATCGGTGATTATCTGGCGCAGATTGGTTTCAAGTTCTTTGCCAAGTAAATCGGCTCGATAGAGTTTCCACATTGATATTTTCTCCTATTGAGTTATAGCGAACACTGCTGCTAAATCACTCATGCCGAAATCTGTATGATTTTGATCTCGGTCAATGATTTCGGCTTTGAGTATATTATGAAAGATATATTACGGGCAAATTATATATTCCATGAGACATAGTGTGGCAGCAGGGATGCTGTATTTCAGTAATGAGATGTAATTTAATAATTTTTCAGAATTTCGGCTTTCCTACATTTCAAGAAACGGTGGCTAAGTTGCACGGGTTAATGTAAATCCCATTAAATTTGGTTTGATGTTGACAGTGAAGTTATGTGAGGAGTGCAGTTTCAAGATAGACATCTACACCATGTGCGGGTTTGATAGTGCTTGCAGGAATTATTATGCCTTCGCGCCAGTTTTTTACTGCCTGTTGTTTTGTGGCACCGCTAACCAGAAAGATAACTTTCCGTGCCGCACTTAATCGCTCTGCGCTGAGCGAAATGCGCTGCGGCGGAAATTTTGGTGCATTTTCAACCACAATAACGGTTGGAGAATCGGCAGAAGTGCTTGAATTTTGACCAGGAAACAAGCTGGCGGTGTGACCATCTTCCCCCAGCCCCAGCAAAACCAAATCAAATAACTCAATGTGTTTCAGTGTCTTTGTGTAAGCATTCGCTGCGATATGGGGGGCTTTTTCTGCCGGGATGCAGTGAATCTGGGTACGCGGGATAGCAACATGATCCAGCCAGGCTTGGTTGGCCATCAAGCTGTTGCGTTCCACATGATCAACCGGCAGGCAACGTTCATCACCAAAATAGATATGCCAAGCAGTCCAATCAGTATTAGCGTTACGTAGTGATGAATAAATGTGACGCGGTGTTGTGCCGCCAGCCAGCACGATATGGAATGCGCCGCGCAGACTTATTGCCTGTGCTGCCGTCTGTAATATTTCTTGTGTTGCTTCCTGCTCCAGTTTGGCTGTCGTATCAAAACTATGCCAATGGCATTTCTGTGGCAGTGTGTTGTTTAATGTAGACATATTATTCATCCGGAAGTAATGTGGCGATATAGTACATTAATGCCTGCAGAGCCTGTTAGATGGTGTATCGGCTTATAATCATTGGAAGTTCTTGGATCAAATTCAAGTAGCAGGTAGCTATTTAATTAAGCTAGGGCGACTAATTATCCTATACTGGGCTATGAGCATTGTGCACTGGAATCTGCCCAACCCTGTTGTACGCAACGCTTTCCATATTTACTCTTAACAGAAAATATACTGATGAAATATTATTTGCAATGGGCGCTACTGATTGTATGGGTGTGCGCTATTCCAGCATGGGCGGTTCCGCAACAAAGCCATGCAGAACTTCGTGAAACTATTACCGCGTTTGTGCACCAGCAGACGCTTGCATTGCCGGGTCAGGTTACTATCTCGGTGCATGAAATTGATCGGCATATCTCGTTACCAGTTTGTCCGGCACCGGAAGCATTTCTTCCTCCCGGTGGACATTTATTGGGAAACAGTACCGTAGGTATTCGGTGCACTGCCGATATGAAAAAGTGGACATTGTTCGTACCAGTGCAAGTTAAAGTGAATGTGAATCTGCTCATTGCCAATACTCCTTTACAACAGGGGCATGTATTACGCGCTGAAGATATTGGAGTGCAGAAAGGTGAATTAACTCAATCGGGTTTTATCACCGATCCTGAGCAAGCGCTTGGCAAAGTGCTCAAATTTAGCATTGGGGCAGGACAGGTATTAAAGCAAGATATGTTGCGGGCGCCTTACGCTATAAAGCAGGGGCAGACAGTAAAAATTCAAGTCGAGCGTCAGGGTTTTAAAATTCACGCGGATGGGCAAGCCTTAAGTAATGCGGCGGAAGGGCAGATTATCAAGGTTAAAACCTCGTCCAATCAGGTCGTGAGCGGTATAGTGCAATCGGATGGGGCGGTAAGTATTCAGCCGTAGCCATTCATAGCAAGGTCATGAAAACTTAATTTTTAAAAACAATGTAGTAAGTATTGTTGTTAATGTAATATTGAATAATTGGTTATCAGCGTATTGTCAAGTTTCTGGTAATACGTTATTCATCTTTACCCAGTTCTGCATTCCATCCCGAGTTACGGGCAGCTTCAATAGCTTGCGCGTATAACTTCTCATGCTTTTCACGCAGCCCATCAGGTAGCCTGCTGGGCAAATGGGCGTAGGGCTCCCAAGCAGCATAAACTTGTTCGTATAAGTTTTGCATTCGCGCAGAATCCCAGCCTATACAGGTTTCAGTTCCGGGTAGGATGCCAAATATCCAGGCGTCCCGAACAATACGGCCCAAATGGGTCAAACCACCTTGCGTGTCATTGTCAACGCCGACATAAAGTTGTGCTGTCATCGTGTAAGTCCTGCATAAAGTGCGGGTAATTTTTCTGGGAGGCGTTCTACATGATCCAGCACGATGTAATTTTTTGCTCCAAAAATTCTGGAAACGTATTGATCTGCTCTCGGGTCGAGTGAAATACAAAAGGTGGTTATTCCGGAACGAGCCATTTCTTCTACCGCCTTTTTAGTGTCGAAACGTAAATATTGTGGATCGCGTACATCAATGTCTGCCGGTTCGCCATCGGTGATTAACAGCAGTAATTTTTTGGATGATTTCTGCAGTTTAAGATAATGCCCTGCGTGGCGTATTGCGGCTCCCATTCGTGTGGAAAACTGTCCTTTCATCCCCGCCAAACGGGATTGGGGTATTTCATTATACGGCTGATCAAAATCTTTGAAGCGTGAATATTCTACCTTGTGGCGCCCATCCGAGAAAAAACCGTGAATGGCGAACGGATCGCCGATCTTGTTGATCGCATCAGCGAGCAGCACGGTCGCCTGACG
Organism: Candidatus Nitrotoga sp.; assembly: GCA_044337935.1. Taxonomy (GTDB): domain Bacteria; phylum Pseudomonadota; class Gammaproteobacteria; order Burkholderiales; family Gallionellaceae; genus Nitrotoga. The sequence continues at coordinate 6,136 of JBIIMQ010000034.1, read as the reverse complement.
CTGTAAATCAAGAATGCTGTAATCCTGTCCAGACACTTTCTCATTGGTTGATTCGGATAAATCCAGCAGCACCATTACAGAAATATCACGCACCTTACGTACCGAGCGCATCATAATCCGCTGATCCGGTTGCTGCCCCATACGAATATCGATCATGGCCCGAATAGCGGCATTGATATCAACTTCGTCGCCATCTTCCAGCTTGCGGATGCGGGTTACGCCTTGTGGTTGCAGGGCATCCAGCAGAAACTTCAAGCGATTGATAGTTCGTTTGTGCTTTTGGGTAATATCATGAATCAGCTGTAGATCACCAACTTTAGGCCGTTTTTCTTGCACTGTAGCCCAAGCAGGACGTTCGAGTTGGATTTGATAATCCCATTCTGAATAATAGTAAGGTTCGGACACGGGTTCTTTGCCTTCCAGTTCATTGAAGGATTTACCCATATCTTCATAAGGGAAGAGCTCGGTCTCCAGAACCCAAACTTCTTCGGCATCGTCGCCGGCGTTTTCCACATCAATTTCGTTGGCCATCTCAATGGCGCTGACATATTTACGAACTTGTTTAGGGGCGTTATATCCGGCTGCCATTGCCTTATCAAAATCAAATTCTTCGAATTCCCAAATGTAGCGGTTATCGTCACGATAACAAGTCGTAAGTAAATCGCTACGGGGAGAAAAGCCAATATGCTTGGTCATGAATTCGTGTGCCAGCTGCACTCCGATATCCCATGAAGTCTGGTTGGTGCCAAGACGTTCTGAGGCGTTTTTGAATAATATCCGCCCTTGATTGATCCACGGGTCAATATCATCGTAACTTTCGTCCAGCAACGCGCGTGCCAGACGATTCAAAAAGTCTCCCGCAGTTTTGTTTTGATCGGAGGTAATGGTATGAAATTGTGACCATAAATGTTTAAGTCCGGGGAATTTGCGTATTGCCAATGCTTCAACGCGCGCATCCTCGACCACGCTGATAACCGCCATTTGCCATGGATTGAGCGCTTCAGCCGAGATGGGTTCGCTGGTGTAGACAATATGGGCCGCGCAATGTGCGGCAGCGGCACGATAAACTTCCAAGCCGGGTAATTTGTTTTCTCCCGAGGTGAAGTCGTCATAAGCATCCGGTATGTGTAGGAAATAGCCTTCTATAAAGGGCTGGTAACCTTCCCTTGTTTCAAAATCCCCGGATGTGGGTTTCATGAAGAAGTCACGTGCCCACAATGCACGTAGATACATGTTGATACGTCGTTGAACATCTATGAATAACGTTCCTTTCCGTTCCTTCTGCAGCATGGCCAAAGATTCTTTGGATTGCAGGCTGAAATAGCTGGCCTGTTCCGGATAATTGGTCCGGTAAGCATGCGCCCCCCACAGAGCCCAGCGTCGCAGGCCGCCAAGGGTAAGCTGGCTGAACAATTTGTCCAGATTTTCAAGCATGGGTCGCATACCACGCGGTGCCTGGGACACTAGGGTATTCAGGAACTGCATGTAGGAACGGAACAGGGCTTCGTCACCAAGACGATTGGCCGCTGTGGGGGCCGTGCTAAGCACCAGTTCGATTACTGCGCCGGAGGTTTTGGAGGCCATTGCCAATGAATCTTGCAATAGGTCAAGTATGACATCCTCACCGATCTCTTTGGCTACCAAAGGCGCATGGCCAATCCAAGTGGCAACGAGGCTGTCATCTTTGCCTAAACTTTTCAGGGCGGAAGCCCCTTTGAGATAATTATCCAGACCGCGCGCACTAAAGACTTTGGTAGCTTCATGCCAATTGGAACGGACGCCCTCCAGTAATGCGGGAGAGAGTGAATCAAGTAATTCTTGATAGTCTTCAAGACTGATTGACATGGTTACTCCGCCAGTAAAGACATGAAAGACCGAGGGGATCAGGCTGCACATCGGCCTGATTTTTCAGTTGAATTAAAAAAATGTGGTTACCGCGGCATCCAGCGCATCGCGCATATCCGGATCATCTGTGATGGGGCGCACCAGTGCCACGCGGCAAGCTTTAACCGGATCGACACCGGTAGCGATAAGACTGCCCGCATAAATCAGCATACGAGTCGAAATTCCTTCGTCCAGTCCGTGGCCTTTCAAATTGCGTGCACGCTCGGCGATAGAGACCAGTTTTCCGGCAATTTCGCTAGACACGCTGGTCTCATGTGAAACAATCTCGGTTTCAATATTATGTTCCGGATAGTTGAAATCGAGCCCGCCGAAACGCTGCTTGGTCGATTGCTTCAGATCTTTCATTAAACTTTGGTAACCGGGATTGTAAGAAATGACCAGTTGAAAATCAGGGTGCGCATTTACCAATTCGCCCTTTTTTTCCAGTGGAAGCACACGGCGATTATCTGTTAACGGGTGAATGACAACTGTTGTATCCTGACGTGCCTCGACTACTTCGTCGAGATAACAGATTGCGCCATAGCGCGCCGCGATAGCCAAGGGGCCATCCTGCCAGCGGGTGCCACTGGCATCGAGCAAAAAACGTCCAACCAGATCAGAGGCGGTCATATCTTCATTGCAGGCTACGGTAATCAGGGGCTTGCCCAGTTTCCATGCCATGTGCTCAACGAAGCGGGTTTTACCACAACCGGTAGGGCCTTTCAGCATCATTGGCATACGTACGGAATAGGCAGCCTCATATAACTCAATCTCATCCGAGACGGAGCGATAGTAAGGTTCTTGTTTAATTCTGTATTGCTCGATGACGTCGCTCATTTTAGATTCCACCTTTATTAATCGTTTTTTAACCCAGGGGGGAAAATGCCCGCATGCAGGCAGGCAGGCACTTGCGCCCATGTGCTGAAAATAGTTCTGGCGGAGCCAGAAACTCCCTGCCACCTGAAAAATAAAAAACAGGCGACAGGGAGGATGCTGCTTTACACCGTTTTACCGCGGAAAATAACCATTGCCGCGCCTTGTGACTGGTTAAAATTGTTGTAACCAATCAGGCGAACGTGGTTGTTCGGATTTGCTCTGTGGCAAGCTTCGGCTTCAGCCAGAACTTTGCTCACATCGGTTTCACCAAACATTGGCAGTTTCCACATGTACCAGTAGTAGTCCATCACAAATTCTGGTTCAGTGTGTTCGATCGCTGGATTCCAACCTTTAGATACCAGATACTCAACCTGCTTTTTGATTTCGTCTGTGGTCATGGCAGGCAAGTAGGAAAAAGTTTCGAACTTGCGGCTAGCCGGATCGCTTAAACGCGATTTGTAATCCATTACTTCACTCATGATTGCTCCTTAATGTATATATTCAGACAAGACAAGCCAAGCCGGAGCTTGGCGTCCGTGTTTTCAAATTACTTGTGAGCTATGTCCAACTTGTCGACAGTGTCGAATTCGAACTTGATCTCTTTCCATGTTTCCATCGCGATTTTCAGCTCTGGGCTATGAGCAGCAGCTTTGGTCAGGATAGCTTTGCCTTCTTTTTCAATGGCAATGCCTTCGTTACGAGCGGCTACGCAAGCTTCCAACGCTACGCGGTTGGCCGCAGCACCTGCAGCATTACCCCACGGATGGCCGAGTGTTCCACCACCAAACTGTAGAACGGAATCATCGCCGAAGATAGCTACCAATGCTGGCATGTGCCATACGTGGATACCACCGGATGCAACCGGAATCACGCCTGGCATGGAACCCCAGTCTTGATCGAAGAAGAGGCCGCGATTGCGGTCTTCTTTGATGAATTCATCGCGCATAGTGTCGATCCAACCCAGAGTCGCTTCACGGTCGCCTTCCAATTTTCCGACAACGGTACCGGAGTGGAGGTGGTCACCGCCGGAAAGACGCAGAACTTTAGCCAACACGCGGAAGTGAATACCATGGTGCGGGTTACGGTCGAGCACAGCGTGCATCGCGCGGTGGATGTGCAGCAGCATACCGTTTTTACGGCACCAGTTTGCCAAGCCGGTGTTGGCTGTCAAACCGCCGGTCAAGTAATCGTGCATGATGATCGGAGCGCCTAGCTCTTTGGCAAACTCGGCACGTTCGTACATCATTTCTGGCGTTGGAGCCGTAACGTTCAGGTAGTGACCTTTACGCTCACCGGTTTCGCGTTGAGCTTTCAAAGTTGCGTCATGTACAAACTCGAAACGCTGACGCCAGCGCATGAACGGTTGGCTGTTGACGTTTTCGTCATCCTTGGTGAAATCCAGACCACCGCGCAGACATTCGTAAACGGCACGACCATAGTTCTTTGCGGACAAACCGAGCTTAGGCTTAATGGTGCAACCCAGCAGCGGCCGACCGTATTTGTTCATAATGTCGCGTTCGACTTGAATACCTTGTGGCGGACCGCCGCAGGTCTTCACATAAGCAATCGGGAAACGGACATCTTCCAAGCGCAGGGCGCGCAATGCTTTAAATCCAAATACGTTACCAACCAGTGAAGTTAACACGTTGACCACTGAACCTTCTTCAAACAGGTCAATCGGGTAAGCAACAAAAGCGTAGAAGCAAGTATCATCGCCGGGAACGTCTTCGATACGATAAGCACGACCTTTGTAGTAATCCAAATCGGTCAACAAATCGGTCCATACCGTAGTCCATGTTCCGGTAGAGGATTCGGCTGCAACGGCGGCAGCCACTTCTTCACGGGGTACACCAGGTTGCGGGGTAATTTTAAAGCAGGCCAGGATATCGGTATCCAGTGGGGTGTATTCTGGCGTCCAGTATGTTTGCCTATATTCTTTCACACCGGCGTTGTAGGTCTTGACTGCCATTGCAGGCTCCTTGATTTCAAGTTAACGTATACCGACCCTTTCGGAGCGGCTTCTAGCTCAGTTGAGCGTGATTGAACTATACGCACGCCAAGTCATAAATAATAATTGTATTTTTTTATAAAGATGATAGATTTCACCCTATGATCAATAAAGTTAACATGAAGCATGCAACATTACGCCAACTACAAGTATTTGAGGTGGTTGCGCGCAATCTAAGCTTTACCCGGGCGGCAGAAGAATTACACCTTACCCAGCCCACAGTATCCATTCAGATCAAACAATTAACAGACATTGTTGGCCTCCCGCTGCTGGAACAAATCGGAAAACGGGTTTTCTTAACCGATTTGGGCCGGGAATTACTCGTGCTGTGTCGCGACACCTTTGAAGGTCTGTCACGGTTTGAAATGCTGATTTCAGACAGAAAAGGGATGAAAACGGGAAAGTTGCGCCTGGCCGTTGTAACAACGGCCAAATATTTCATTCCGCGTTTGCTGGGTGCATTTTACAAACGTTATCCCGGCATTGAAGTTTCTCTGAATGTCACAAATAGAGAAATGATATTAAATCGTCTCGATAATAATGAAGATGATATATATATTCTAGGGCAACCGCCCGAGCATATAGACGTGCATGCCGATTACTTCATGGAGAATCCGCTGGTGGTTCTGGCGCCATACGACCATCCATTGTCAGCCATGAAAAATATTCCGGTGTCCTGTTTGGCGGAAGAATTTTTTCTGGTGCGTGAATCGGGATCAGGCACCCGGCTTGCCCACGAGCGTTGTTTCAGCGAGCACGGATTAGCGCTGAAAATCAGGATGGAATTAGGCAGCAGTGAGGCAATTAAACTGGCGGTGGCGGGCGGATTAGGGCTGGCCGTGCTGTCGGCGCACACCCTAGTATTGGAAAGAAACAGTAAAGAACTCGTCATCCTTGATGTGGCCGGATTCCCCATCAGGCGTCAATGGCACGCTGTGTATCCTGCTGATAAAAAATTGTCGGTAGTCGGGGGCGCTTTTTTGGATTTTCTAAAGAAAGAAAGCCTGGCAGAAGCGAACCGGTATATGGACACTATTCCGGGGTTTTTACCGACGGGCGAGAAGAAATCCGATTCTGTTGAAAAAACCAAACCCAGTGCGCGCAAACGGGTTGCTTAATACCCAATTCCAGCAGGCCAATCTCTCCGTGCAATGCATGGGCGACATCATGAATGCCCCGGTTGAGTCGTATTCCATCCTTCCCACTTGGCTAAGTGTAGTGGTCAAGTAATTTCGGACACAACAATAGGTTTTTTTGCTGCCCTGTTCCGCTCAAAGACGGAGGGCGACAGATTGCCCAATACCGAGTGTATGCGCTCACAGTTATAGAATTCCACGATGTATGCAGTGACATCTGCTTTGGCTTCTG
>JBIIMQ010000130.1:0-4933 GCA_044337935.1 Candidatus Nitrotoga sp. | reverse complement strand
ACACTTTAAAAGCAAAGCAGATGTTTCTCCATCATCATCCCCAAATTGCTGAACAAATCGGGGCGGACAGAATTAAGTTACTCACTTGGGATAAGCTGATCCAGCAAGGCAATGCCCTGCACTGGCAGGGTGACATCGAAAACGTGCGGCCCATCTTCCGCAAGGCGTTACTTGCTGGTCATGGCTCACTTGCTGTCAAGTTGCGCATGCTGCCAAGCCTGCTTCCGCTCACAATTCACCGCGCCATTGTTGCGGCAAAAAATCAGTTGAATTCTTGATGAACTCGGCCCAACGTATCCCCGTTCTCATGTACCACCGCGTGGGTGAGCCGGATCACCCGCGTGACATCTATTGCATTCGCCCGTCGCTGTTTTCTGCACAGATGCAGGCACTCGCCCATGCCGGTTATCAGGCGGTGAGCATTGAAAATTTCGATGCTTGGCGGCGTGGTGAAAAATCGTTACCGGAAAATTCCTTCGTACTAACTTTTGATGACGGATTCACCGGTGTGCATGATTTTGCAGCACCGACCCTGAAAAATATGGAATGGCCCGCAACGGTGTTTCTGGTAGCGGGCAAACTGGGCGGACAAAGTGATTGGGAAGTTACCACCGGTGAACCCATGCTTCCCCACCCACTGATGAATACGGAACAATTGCGTAGTCTTCCCTCTCAGGGCTTCAGCCTGCACTCGCATTCATTGCTGCACCACGACCTGACTAAACTGGAAGCATCGGCACTGGAACAGGATTTGAGTGATTCGCGCGCCCTGATCGCAGACATCTGCGGTAGAGCCCCGGCGTATCTTGCATACCCCTATGGCCGCCACAATGAAGCCGTCCGCAGCGCTGCCCAACGTGCGGGTTTCACCACGGCTTTTTCGGTAAAATCAGGCTTCAACCTACCGGGCGAGTGTGCCTATCAAATCCGCCGACTGGATGTATTCGGAACTGACACCCCGGCCATGCTGCTGCGCAAGATTCGCCTGGGAACCAATGACGGCAGCCTGATACATCTGATGCGTTATTATTTGTATCGAATTCTGCGATTGAACTGATTATGAATGATTTTGTCATTTTTCTGCATTTACGACTGCACGGCATTGTTACGCTATTCCCTGCGTGCGCTGAAGTCCCAGCAACCAGTGGCCGGACAAAAACGGAAAGCCATTGTGAAAGACAGTTTCTCTATACTGCCCTCACTGCAGCCCTTTCCGATATATAAATTGCCGATGCAGATGCTTGAAAATAGTCAGGACAAATGATCACAAAACATGGAGAGCCGGAAATGAAACTTACCTTCGCTTTCTGCACTTACAACCGCGCTGATCGTCTGGAAAATCTGGTAGCATCCATGCGCACTCAGGATTGCCCGGTCACTTTTGAAATTCTGGCCATCAACAACAACAGCAAAGACAACACTCTCACTATTTTAAAAAATTTAGCCGACCAGCCAGGCGCGCTCCTACGCTTTGTCACAGAGACTGCTCCGGGCATCGTTCCGGCCCGCAACCGCGCTATCGAAGAGTCACTTGACAGCGACATTCTGGTGTTCATCGATGACGACGAACTGCCCCAGGCCGGATTGCTGAATGCGGCCTATGACGCCATTGTCAATGAGGGGGCACAATGTGCAGGTGGTCGCGTCGAGGTGGATTTCACTCCACATGGCCGCCCCGCCTGGCTGGAGGACGACCTGCTCGGTTTCCTGGCTGAAGTCAAACACGGTGACACACCGTTCTGGATCACAGACGACAGCACCCCCATCTGGACAGCCAACATAGCCTACGACATGCACCTATTCCGCAACGACCCCGGACTGCGTTTCGACCAACGCTACAACCGGGAGGGTGCGGATGTTGGCGGCGGCGGAGAGGATGCCATAATGTTCCGCGCTCTGCTGTCGAGAGGCGCGAAAATCCGCTATCGCCCAGACATGGCAGTACGGCATTTCGTCGATTCATGGCGGCTGAAACGCGGCTACTTTCTCAAGTTGCACTATAGAGCAGGAATCCGCTACGGCCGCCAGCAGATACCTGACTACGACAAAACCATCCTGGGCGTTCCGCCCTTTTTGGTCACCCAGTTTTTCAAACAGTGTCTGACAACAATTGCGAAATTGGCCCATGCACAACCGGGCATGCTGCGTCAGGCAATGAATGCTGCCCACGCGCTGGGCACCATCAACGGCTATCGATCTCGCCAATGAATCACCTCACCGTCCTGGTCTGCACCCACATCCGCGCAGATTTGCTGGCGCTGGCTTCACTGAATACAGCACAGCGCCCCACCATTCCGGTGCAGATATTGGTGGCGGCCAATGCCTGCACTGATGATACGGCGGCCCGCATGCTGTCATATCAGTATCAACAGACGGTTGCGGCCTTAACTCATGGAGTAAGTGTTCCCCAAATGATATTGATATCTGCAGGCGCGACCATTTTATTAGCCGTGCTTTCCTGGCATTTTGTGGAGCGGGGATCTCTCAAGCTAAAAGTCCGCTACATTGGTCACACAAGAAGATTGTTTGCATTTACTCGGCCACGCTAAAGGCATTGATATGACCACCACGATACCTACCGTCAGTTTCTCCGTAAACGTCTGTAACTCCGATGCGCCCTATCTGGAGCAGACCTTGCGGCACATGATGCGTGCACTTAATTTCCCGTTCGCGGAAAGAATTGCCACCTATGATCCGGGCCGCCAGGTAGGCAAGTATGCTGAACGCATCCAGGGGAACCAGAACGAGGTGGAGCGCATTCTGCAAACGCTGCTGGATGAAAAGCTCATTGATCGGGTGGATGTTATTCCCTGGACGGTCGAGGAGAAAAATCGGATTTTAATGAAGTATTTTGGCGATAGCAGCATCGACCTCAAGGACTTTTCCGGTGCGCCTATCTACCAGTATCTTTATGCCCTAGATGCCTGTACCAGTGATTATATTTTTCATGTGGATTCGGACATGCTGTTCTATCGCCAAGGCGAGCGCTCCTGGATATACGAGGGTCTGCAACTGCTGAAACAGGAACAAAAGGTGATCGTCGCAACGCCTCAAGGCGGCCCACCCCAAGCCAGAAATTGGTTTGAACAACTCACCGGCCTGTCTTTCGAGCCCAAACCCAAAACCGCTTGGCATCACGCCAGCTTTACTTCTACCCGCTATTTTCTGATGGACAAGGCTAAATTCACGGCTTGTTTGCCTCTGCAGCAATCCAAGCCGGGTGAACCTCTGGAAAACAGTTTGAGCCATACCTTTACGAAGAAGGGTTACCAGCGCTGGTCAATGAATGGTTACAAGCATTGGGCTATCCATCCTTGGCGGCACGACGAAAACTATATCCGTTACTTGGATGATCTCATCTGGGCAGTCGAAAATAACGTCTATCCGTTCCGGCGCACCGGCTATCAGTGGGACATGCGCACCGAAGGTAAACTGATCAATGAATGGCTCAAAGTGCTACACGCCCATGGCCGCGCCCTCAACTGAGAACTTACTGGGAACTCCTTTATGCCAGACCAGAATATATCCGAATCAATAGCACCGAACCTCAATAAGCTCCTAATGGATTACTAAATAATGATCGATTTTAAATTTATACGATACCTCACGACACACCCGCTTAACCGCCGAACACGGTTCCGCTCGATAGACAACATACTGCGCTGGTACATTGCAACCAGATTGCTGTCCGGATGCGAAGTTATCGTGCCATTCGCCAATAATGCGCAAATCGTGGTAAAGCCTGGTCGCTGGGGCAGCGAAGCAAATGCATTATGCGGTTTGCATGAGTTTGCCGATATGGGTTTTTTGCTGCACTTTCTCAGACCGACGGATCTATTTTGCGATGTTGGCGCAAATGTGGGTTCATATACCATTCTGGCAGCGGCCGCCATCGGCGCGAAAAGTCTCGCTTTCGAGCCGATTGAAAGTTCATATGTAGAGATGAAGAAGAATATCGACGTCAATCGAGTTGCTGACCTCGTCGACATACGCCGCACAGCCATTGGAAAGTTTCCGGGACGATTAACTCTGACCTCCCAAATGGACACCATGAACCACGTGGTTGTCGACGAGACCAATTCTCCCAATTTACCCAACGAAAGTGTCGCGGTTGATACACTAGACTACGCTCTAGCTGGGCGGGTGCCGCTGCTTTTGAAAGTTGACGTTGAAGGATGGGAGCACGAAGTGTTTCAAGGTGGCTCGAACACACTGCGCCACCCAGACCTCCTAGCCATAATTGTCGAGCTAAACCAAAGTGGCAACCGTTACGGTTTCAGCGACGAAGCCATTCACCAACTGCTGATAAATCACGGCTTCTTCACCTACCGCTACCAACCATTTGACCGACAACTAACCGAATTAGGCAACAAGCACAACGCCAGTGGCAACACCCTATACATTCGGAATCCCGAGATCGTAAGTGATCGATTGCGTAACGCACCACCCTTCATGGTTCGGGATTTCCGTATCTAAAAATTGATTGGCGAGAGGCTCGAAGTGCTTTGCCCTACTACTGGCTGTGATCATCCTCATCATTACATTTCTTGATGCTGTCAAACATGCCAAAAAACAATCGCCTTGCTGTCGTAATCTGCACGTACAACCGTAGCGAGTTGCTTCTCAAAACGCTTGAATCCTTGTATGACGACGGCTATGTGGACTCAGAAATTATCGATATCATCGTTGTTGTCAACAATTGCAGCGACGATACTCTGTCCCGATTGACCTCATTTCGGAAAACCCATCCACAATATCATCTGAAACTTGCTTGGCTGGTGGAGCCGAAGGCAGGCAAGTCCTACGCACTTAACATGGCGATAGAGAAGACCTGCCACGATATTCTATGTTTTATTGACGATGACCAGATTGTTGAAAAGGGGTTTCTGCAACACTTGCTAGAAGGCACCAAACAATATCCAGAAGACGGCAT
>JBIIMQ010000129.1:0-4948 GCA_044337935.1 Candidatus Nitrotoga sp. | reverse complement strand
CGGGCAGATGCACCTTGGGTGCCGACAAGAACTACGACACCCAAGCTTTTGTGGCGGGCTGCCGTGAACGCAAAGTAACGCCGCATGTGGCGCAGAAAAAACATACAGCGATTGATGGGCGAACCACACGTCATGCGGGTTATGAGATTATAGATCCGGTCGAGCCTGTCAGAATTTTTGTGTGAAAGAAGTCATACGATAATAATGAGTTTCCATAGAAAGGACTCGTATGACGACACTAGACCCATCCACCCTGGACAATTTACTTGAAGGGGTAAATCCATCTGATCCGCAATCCCTGTTCAGCGATGCAGGATTGTTCGGGCAACTCAAGAAGGCGCTGGCAGAGCGCATGCTACAAGCCGAGTTGAATCACCATCTTGAACAGCAGCGTGGTGCAGCAACAACGCCCTCGCGTAATCACAAGAACGGCAGCAGCAAGAAGACCGTGCTGACAACGGAATCCCGGCTGGCACTGGATATTCCACCGTGACCGTGACGGCAGTTTCGAGCCGCAACTGATCGCCCGGCATCAGCGCCGCCTGCCGGGATTCGACGACAAGGTGATCTCATTCTATGCCAGAGGGTTGCCGGTCAGGGAAATCCAGGGGCATCTGACCGAACTCTATGGGTTGGAGGTGTCGCCCGACCTGATTTCCACCATCACCGGCGAGGTTATGGACGAGGTGCTGGAGTGGCAGAATCGGCCGCTGGAGCCGATGTACCCATTGGTATTCTTCGATGCCCTGCGGGTCAAGATACGCGATGAAGGCAGCGTTAAAAACAAGGCTGTTTATCTGGCGCTGGGCGTGCAACCGGATGGCACCAAGGAAATCATCGGCATCTGGATCGAACAAACCGAGGGAGCCAAATTCTGGTTGCGCGTCATGACCGTGCTTAAGAACCGGGGGATGGGCGATATTCTCATCGCCGTGGTGGATGGGCTGAAGGGCTTTCCCGAAGCGATTTCTGCGGCTTTCCCGCAAACGCAAATCCAGACCTGCATCGTACACATGATTCGCAACAGCTTGGATTACGTGGGGTGGAAAGATCGCAAGGCGGTCGCGGCAGAACTCAAGACGATCTACCGCGCCACGACCGAAGCCGAAGCAGCGGCTGCGCTGGAAGCCTTTTCCGTCAGCCAGTGGGGCCTGAAATATCCGCCCATTGCGCCAATCTGGCGGCGACATTGGCAGGAAGTCATTCCCTTCTTTGCCTACCCGCTGGAGGTACGCAAAATCATCTATACCACCAACGCCATCGAGAGCTTGAATATGCAGGTACGCAAGGTAATCAAGAACCGTGGCCACTTCCCTAATGACGAAGCGGCACTTAAGTTGATCTACTTGGCCTTGCGCAATATTACGAAAAAATGGAAGATGCCACCTAGTACTTGGCGTGCTGCCAAAACCCAATTCGCCATTCTGTTCGGTGAACGCTTCACGGATTCAGTTTGAGGATGCCGTGAAATTTAACCGTGACTTCAGACACACAAAATTTCTGACAATACCGGATTTACCACCATTACACAGCAGGAGATTGATATGGCAATGTTCAGATTAAACAACCGTCCCAGAAAATGACTTGGGTACAAAACACCCAGTCAGGTATTCTTCAAGTCAGGCGTTGCACTTCAAACTTGAACTCGCGGGAGACAATGCAATACAAACAACCTCAAAAGCATGGGGTTATTTCACAATCACATTGTATTGATTGAAAATATCAACAGACTCAAATAACAGTCTGAAGAATATTGAACTTTTGGAATGGAGTATTTTAATACAGCACCCCGCGACAAATTACGGGGGTAAACTGCATTTATCAATCGACCAGTACTCAACCAACTCTTTGTCCCAAAGAGTGGAGATGGAACCCGTGTAGATTAATGGTCGCACCAAACAGATCCACCCAATAAGCTGGATCTGTTAGATTAACCTTCAGTTTATTGATTTACATATACTATGTAATAGAATTAACACAGATTAGATTTGCTCACAGCTTGAAATAAAACTAATAAAACAATTTTAAAACCGCAGTAATCTTTTAGTGTTGCAGCGACTTGATTATATCTTCAACTACTTTTTTGGCATCACCAAACACCATCATGGTTTTATCCAGATAGAACAAATCATTGTCCAACCCCGCATAGCCTACAGCCATGCTGCGCTTGACCACCAGGATAGTACGTGCCTTATGCGCATCAATAATCGGCATGCCATAAATCGGGGAATTCGGATCGGTCTTGGCCGCAGGATTAACCACGTCATTGGCACCAATAACCAGCACCACATCCGTATCCGCGAATTCGCTATTAATCTCATCCATTTCAAGCACTTGATCATAAGGCACTTCAGCTTCGGCCAGCAAAACGTTCATGTGTCCCGGCATACGTCCGGCCACCGGATGAATGGCATAACGTACCTTCACGCCATTTTCAATCAAGTGCGTGGCCATTTCATTGATGGCATGTTGTGCCCGCGCTACCGCCAGACCATAGCCCGGCACAATAATGACACTATCCGCATTGCCCATCAGAAACGCGGCATCATCGGCACTACCACTACGCACAGGCCGCTGCTCAACTTCTCCAGCTGCAGCCGCACCATCGCCACCGCCAAAGCCGCCAAGAATCACATTGAAAAAAGAGCGGTTCATCGCCTTACACATGATGTAAGAAAGAATCGCTCCGGAACTCCCCACTAACGAACCGGCAATAATCAACATATTGTTATTCAGAGTAAAGCCGATACCGGCCGCCGCCCACCCGGAATAAGAGTTCAGCATAGACACCACTACCGGCATATCCGCCCCGCCAATCGGCATAATCAGCAACACGCCCAGCAACAACGCCAAAGCAATCATGATCAGGAATGGCGTCCAGCTTTCGGTCAACATGAACATCAATCCGAAGGCGATCATCACAATACCCAGGAACAGGTTAAACCAGTGCTGTCCGGCAAAATGCAGTGGCTTACTGCCCAGTTTTCCGGATAACTTTCCGAAAGCAATGATGGAGCCGGTAAATGTAATCGCCCCCACAAATGTACCAATGAATAATTCAATAAGGTTGCTGGCATGCAGCGGGGCGATACCATAGGCGACCGGGTTATAAAACGCAGACATGGCGACCAGCACGGCTGCAAGACCGACCAGTGAATGCATTGCCGCCACCAATTCCGGCATGGCCGTCATTTGAATACGGCGGGCAACCACCGCGCCGACCGCTCCGCCGACAATGATGGCCAGCACAATGTAAATCAAATTCTGGGTGATGGTCAGCGTGGTAAGCACCGCAATGGCCATACCTATCATGCCAAACAGGTTTCCGCGCCGCGCGGAAACAGGGGAACTCAAGCCCTTCAACGCCAGAATGAACAAAACTGCGGCGGTCAGATAGGCTAATGCAACAGAATTTGCCGACATAATTTTTCCTTGATTATTTTTTGTAACTGCCTTACCTCGCGCTCACCAGGTAAAGCATAGTGATACCCAACAAATAAAGTGTGGCGCCAGTCACGAATAATGGCCGATGTCGCTCCGCTTCATCTGTACGCGTCTAAACACCAACGCTCCGGTTTATTTATCTTTTTTCTTGAACATGCTCAACATGCGCTGCGTTACCAGAAAACCACCAAATACGTTAACTGCCGCCAACATCACTGCGCCTAACCCCATTATCGTACCGGCATCAAGTTGCTCAGGCCCCGCCGCCAGCATGGCACCAACGATGATGATACCGCTGATAGCATTGGTCACCGCCATTAACGGCGTATGTAACGCGGGCGTGACATTCCAGACCACGTGATAGCCCACCACAACGGCCAGTACAAATACGGTCAGATTGATAATTACAGGATCAACTGCACTACTCATTTCAAAACTCCCATGTTGAAATCGGTAAACTTTAATTTTACCCCGTTCATTTACAATCGAAAGAGATCATGGCTGTTTGATAACCACCTCTCCGTCAATACACAATAGCGACCCGGCGATAATGTCATCGGCACGGTTAATATTCATCTGCCCGCCGCTTTTTGGATCACATAACAAATTCAGTAAATTCAATAAATTACGCGCATACAATGCACTGGCATCCGTGGCGACCAAAGCGGGCAGATTATCTTCGCCCACCAGCGTAACACCATGTTTGACTACCGTTTTTCCCAATTCGGACAACGGGCAATTGCCCCCCGCTTCAACCGCCATATCCACAATCACGGAACCCGGTTTCATGGATTTAACCATATCTTCAGTTATCAGCACGGGAGCCGGTCTACCCGGAATCAATGCAGTACTAATCACCACATCGGCTTGCGCCACGCGCTTGGCAACCTCCACCTTCTGGCGTTCCATCCAACTGGCAGGCATAGGTCGGGCATAACCGCCAACACCCTGCGCAATCTCCCGCTCCTCATCGGTTTCATAAGGCACATCAATAAACTTGGCGCCCAGAGATTCCACTTGCTCTTTCACTGCGGGACGCACATCGGATGCTTCAATGACCGCCCCCATACGCTTGGCAGTGGCAATGGCCTGCAAACCGGCGACTCCAACGCCCAATATCACCACGCGCGCCGCCTTCACCGTTCCGGCAGCGGTCATTAACATCGGCATAAACCGTTTATACAAATTAGCCGCCACCAGCACCGCTTTATATCCGGCAATATTCGCCTGTGACGACAAAACATCCATGGCTTGCGCGCGTGATGTGCGCGGCAATTTTTCCATTGCAAAAGCGGTAACACCCTGTTTGGCGTAAGCCGCAACCAAGTCTGCCTGAAATGGTGAAAGCAAACCAATCAACACGGTTTTAGCGGCCAGTTTTGCCAATTCATCCTCAGATGGAGCTCTCACCCTGAGCATAATCTCCGCCTGAGCATAGACCTCAGTAGCACTCACCAAAGTAGCACCTGCCGCCTGATAGTCGGCATCGGGAATACTTGCTCCC
>JBIIMQ010000033.1:0-15900 GCA_044337935.1 Candidatus Nitrotoga sp. | reverse complement strand
AATTAGCAGATCAGTTGCTTCAAAGTTCAGACGATCTAACGCGTATGGCCATAGCCTTTGTGGTGACCGGCGATCCTCGCTACAAAAAATATTATCAAAATATATTGGATATTCGTGACGGCAAAATGCCACGGCCTGAGGGATACTTTTACGGCTATTGGGATTTGGTGTTGTCAAATGCTCAAATATCATCGCCCAGTACTAGACAGGCCATTTCTTTGCTGGATTTGATTCATCAGGCCGGGTTTACTAATGAGGAATTTGGAAAACTAAATGAAGCCAAGGTGAATTCTGATCGATTGGCAGCCTTTGGATTATCGGTTATGAATCTGGTTGATTCTTCCCGTCCGGATGTTGAAGAAAAGCGAAAGATGGCAAATCTGATGTTGCACAGTACCGAGTATTACCAAGGTAAAGAAAAAGTGATTAAAGCCATCAATGACGCTCATGCATTGATGGAAAAGAGAACGCTTGATGCCGTCAATTGTGCGGAGGATCTTGCATTAACGTTCCGGATAATATTTATTGTGGCAACACTTGGGGTGATCTTCCTGCTTTGGCGTATATTTTCTTCCTTGCGGTTAACGCTCGGTGGTACGGCCGATGAAATCCATAAGCATTTAATTAGAATCGGTACTGGAGATTTTTCCACTGGTATAACGGTTAAACTTGGCATGGAAAATAGCGTGATTGCCGGTCTGTCAGAAATGCAAATCAAGTTATATGTCAACGAACTTGAACGTATGCATGCAGAGGCTGAACTTCGTATTGCTGCGGTGGCTTTTGAGGCACAGGAAAGTTTGATGATAACCAATGCGAATAATACGATTCTGCGAGTTAATCGGGCATTTTGTGAAAGTTCAGGTTATACAGCGGAAGAAATTATTGGCAAGGATCCGAACATACTGAATTCCGGCCGTCATGACGCCGAATTTTATCGTTCAATGTGGAAGACAGTCGAAGACACAGGCAGATGGCAGGGGGAAATATGGGATCGACGCAAGGATGGTGAGATTTTCCCGAAATTGCTCACTATTAGCACGGTTAAAAATAACAAAGGTGTGGTTACTCATTATGTTGGTTCACATATCGATATTACAGAACGCAAGCTTGCAGAAGAAAAAATTACGGAGTTGGCCTTCTTCGATCCGCTGACTCATTTGCCTAACCGGAGACTTTTGTATGATCACCTGAAGCATGCCATGGCCACTTGTAATCGTAACAGGTCTTGGGGGGCGGTGCTGTTTATTGATCTTGATCAATTCAAAACGCTGAATGATACATTGGGTCATGGCAAGGGGGATCTGTTATTGCAGCAAGTGGCGCAACGTATATCTGCCAGCGTTCGTGAGGGTGATACGGTGGCGAGGATGGGGGGGGATGAATTTGTGGTAGTTCTGGAAGGGTTGTCCGGTACCAGTGATGAAGCTGCTACCCAGACTAAAATTACAGGTAACAAAATTCTCTCTGCCATAAGTCAGTCGTACCATCTTGAAGGTATACATCACCATAATACAGCAAGTATCGGTGCCACATTGTTCAGCGACAATGAGACGTCTATGGATGATTTATTGAAGCAAGCTGATCTTGCTATGTACAAGTCAAAGTCAACAGGACGCAATGCCATGTGTTTCTTCGATCCTGCTATGCAAAGGGTTGTGGTTGAGCGTGCCGCCTTGGAAATGGATTTGCGGACAGCGATTGAAAAACAGCAATTTACGTTGTACTATCAGCCCCAAGTGAGTGGAGATGGTCGTGCTACGGGTGCAGAAGCGTTGATTCGGTGGCAACATCCTCATCGTGGTATGTTGCTGCCCAATAATTTTATTACGCTAGCTGAGGAAACCGGGTTGATTCTGCCGTTGGGTCAATGGGTGCTGGAAACTGCTTGTGCCCAGCTGGCATTATGGGCTACCCAGCCCGAGATGGCTCATCTTACGGTGTCGGTTAATGTGAGTGCCCAGCAGTTCCGTGAATTTGATTTTGTAGGAAAAGTGATGGCAGCTATTAACCGGTTCGGTGCCATTCCAAATCGTCTTAAATTGGAACTGACTGAGAGTTTATTTGTGGATAACGTTGGGGATATTGTCAACAAGATGATTGCGCTGAAAGCCAATGGCGTAGCATTTTCGTTGGACGATTTTGGAACCGGCTATTCTTCGCTGTCATACTTGAGGCGATTGCCGTTGAGCCAGTTGAAGATCGATAAGTTGTTCGTTCGCGACGTACTTAACGATCTTAATGATGCCGCTATCGCACGGGCTATTGTAACGCTGGCTCAGAATCTTGGAATAGGGGTGATCGCCGAGGGAGTTGAAACCAAGTTGCAGCGAGATTTTTTAGCCAGTATAGGCTGCCATGCCTATCAAGGGTATTTTTTCAGTCGACCATTGCCGGTCGTGGATTTTGAGAAATTTGCCCAACGAACATAAATGCGTTAAAGCAGGGTATAACCTGTGTCATTGTATTGAGTAGTGTAGTACTGTATGTTGTTCGATACAGCAAGAAAATAGGCGCATATGATCATTGAAATTTATTTGATAAATATTAATGATGTGCTATTCCTCTACGGGGTAATGAAAACTTCGGTATATGTCGGAACAAGATCGAATAACGCTATAAGATCGGTATTGCGCATGCGCACACAGCCTTTGGAGCCCGGTTGGCCGAGTTTGGTGCTATCCGGAGTGCCGTGGATATAGATATGACGGCGCATGGTGTCACAGTTGCCTAAACGGTTGAAGCCGACTTCATTGCCAGACAGCCATAATATACGTGTCAGTATCCAATCCCGGCCGGGATATTGTTCGCCCAATTGCGGGGTGTAAATTTCACCGGTGGGACGGCGTTTAACAAACACGGTGTTGAGCGGTTGGCCTGCGCCAATTTTGGCTCGAATAATGTGTCTGCCACGCGGTGTACAGTAACTGCCGGATATTTCACCCACGCCATTGGCGGCGGTGGAAACCGGATAACAATGTAATACGTTACCTGTATCATCGAGTAACGAAAGGGTCTGTGTGCTGATTTGGATGCTGATTTTAATGATGCCTCCTTACATGGCTGTGGTTATATCAGTTGCTCATTTGGAATAATTAGAGAATTGAACCTGAATGGTAAGCGACGGGAGCATCATGAGGTGTATGTATTGTCGCCTTTTTTAACATACTTATTTCTCAGAAGAAATTTTTGTTTGTTGCATGCGACGTGCGGCAAAAAAATCACTTAATATTTGTCCGCACTTATCGGCAAGGACTCCGGCGGTTATTTTAGCGTGATGATTTAAACGCTGCTCGGCAAACAGGTTAAGTACGCTGCCGCACGCACCAGTTTTAAAATCACTGGCACCAAATACCACACGTGCAATGCGTGCATGAAATATGGCGCCGGTACACATGACGCAAGGTTCCAATGTAACGAATAGTTCGCAGCCGGTCAGCCGGTAATTGCCCAAGTGTCTGGCAGCTTCGCGTAGAGCCAGTAATTCGGCGTGAGCGGAAGGGTCGTGGCGGCTGATTGGCGCATTGCTTCCGCGCCCGATGATAACGCCATCCTTGACAACGACGGCCCCCACTGGAACTTCTCCGGATTGTTCGGCTTGTCTGGCCAGCGTCAGGGCGACGTTCATAAAGTCGTCATCGCTGCTCATTACGTGGAGCTTTCAAAAAGCTTATAAGAAATATGCGGGTATGATGCCATCGGCGATATTAGCAATGCGCATAAGCCGGTTTGATCAGGTAGGGCGGAAATAGTCCGGCAGCATGCCAACGAAAATTGAAGGTCATTTATAGACGGACTGGCATCAGGGCGCAAACAAGCAATCATTTTAGTGAACGGCTTATCTGAATAACTATAGTTAAAACGATTGCTTTGTTACGCCCATAGTTTGCGCAAGATTGGACTAATAGACTGGATAAGGTAACCTCATGAAGCGAAGTGTGGCGCCTTGCAGGGATTTCCAGTGAATGGTTTGATCTTTTTGGCTGGTAATCTGTATGACCGCCAGCATGTCGTACCCCCCCTTGGGCGCAGGCGACGCGCTAACCACCGTGCCGCTTGATTGATCACCCATATCTGCGCTGAAGAGTTCATCCCCCGCTTGTGGTGAGACATTGCTCTCGATATGTGCCAAATACATGCGCCGTTTGAGTTTTCCGAGATACTGCATGCGCGCCACAATTTCCTGGCCGGGATAGCATCCCTTTTTGAAATTTACGCCACCGATTAACTCCATATTGGCCATTTGCGGAATAAATTGTTCTTGGGTGGCTGGCAGAACAACCGGAATCCCATCATGAATGGTGAGCCAATCCCAGCAGAGTGATCCAACCGGGCGTCCGGCGGCTACGAGTTTTTGCCATAGCTCAGGCGCGTGCTCAAGAGTGGTGTTGATTTGGAAACGTTGTTCGCCGAGACGAATGACACCGGTATCATTGTGTTTTGCTACACGATTGCCCACTTCTTCCGCGCCCCATTGTTCCACCGGAACCGAGCCTAAATATTCCTGCAATTGTTCTTCTGAACCTTCTCCAGCCCAACCAAAGCTAACGTACTGATCGGTTACATCCTCAATTTTTACTTTGGCGCGAAGAATGTATCTGGATAAACGTTGCTGGATATCGGCGCACAAACCAAGCGGGATTTGCAGGAAAAAGGCCTTGTCCGAATCATCTAACACCCCTTTGCGCCAGATAAGGAAGCTTGCCAGCATTCGTCCTTTCGGAGTGTTAAAACTACTGTATTGGGCATGCCATGGGGTCACTTCGCGCACGTCGCTGCTGAGCAGGTTTTGCAGAAAAGTTTCCGCATCTTCACCGGAAACCTTGAGTAAGCCAAAATGACTCAAATAACATAACACCATCCCTTCTTGTGCTGCGGCCATTTCTCCATGCCCGGCACCAAAATATTGCACGATGCCATCTTGAATTTTCGCACCTTGGGTAAGTAAATAATCCTGCCATGTTGAATTCATCTTGCTACCTATTTATGAGAATAAACGTAACCGTAACTTTACCACGATTAGTGGTATTTCGGATAAACTCCAAGCCATGAAATACTTTTGCTACCTACCGTTGATCCTTATTCTCGCGGCCTGCGACGGGGGTTTATGGAACAATCCTTATCCGGTTGGTGATAAAGACCAATCTATTTATTACTCCGCTTTTACCGAGCGGCCCAAGCATCTCGATCCGGCATCCGCGTACAGTGAAAATGAATATGTATTCCTGGCGCAGATATATCAGTCCCCGTTGCAATATCATTTCCTGAAGCGGCCATATACATTGGTGCCGCAGGCGGCCAGTGAAATGCCGACGGTGAGTTATCTGGATAAAGATAACCGGCGTTTACCGGATGATGCGCCCGCTGAAAAAGTCGCATTCAGTGTTTACGAAATTCATTTGCGTTCAGGATTGAATTATCAGCCTCATCCGGCTTTTGCGCGCGATGCCAAAGGTCAATTGGAATATCACGCGCTTACCGGTGATGATTTGCGTAATATTTATTCCCTGAATGATTTTCCGCATAGCGGTACGCGCGAAGTGAAGGCGGCGGATTATGTATATCAGATAAAGCGGTTGGCCCATCCCGCTATTCATTCGCCCATTGCGGGGCTGATGGCCGATTATATTGTCGGCCTTAAAGACTACAGCGTAACTTTGCAACAAGCCAACAAAAAGCATTCCCAGGCTTTCCTTGATCTGCGTGATTATCCACTGGAAGGTGCGCAGATCGTAGATGACCGTACATATCGTATCAAGATTTATGGCAAATACCCGCAGTTTGTTTATTGGCTGGCGATGACGTTTTTTGCGCCAATGCCAGTAGAGGCCGAGCGATTTTATGCGCAGAATGGGATGTCTGAACGTAACCTGATTTTGGATTGGTGGCCGGTAGGAAGTGGGCCATATTATCTGTCGGAAAATAATCCTAATCAGCGTATGGTGTTGACACAAAATCCGAATTTTTCCGGTGAAACTTATCCAACGGAAGGCGAGAGCGGGGATAAAGAAGCGGGGTTGTTGGTGGATGCGGGTAAGCAACTACCGTTAATTAGTAAGATCGTGTTTAGTCTGGAGAAGGAAACGATTCCTTATTGGAATAAATTTCTGCAGGGCTATTACGATGCCGCAGGGATTAGCTCGGATAGTTTTGACCAAGCGGTGCAAGTGAGTGTTAGCGGCGAAGCGAACGTGACCGACGAGATGAAAGCGCAAGGTATTAATCTGTCCACTTCAGTCGCCACGTCTACTTCGTATATGGGTTTTAACTGGCTTGATCCTGTTGTGGGCGGGGCGAGTGAGCGTGCGACCAAGTTGCGTCGTGCCATTTCCATCGCGGTGGATTTCGAGGAATTTATTTCTATTTTTGCGAATGGTCGTGGTATCAGCGCGCAATCGCCTATCCCGCCCGGTATCTTTGGTTATCGTGAAGGTGAAGCGGGCATTAATCATTATGTGTATGACTGGGTGAATGGCGCTCCACGGCGCAAATCAATTACTGAGGCGAAAAAGTTACTAGCCGAAGCTGGTTACCCTGATGGTTTGGATGAAAAAACAAAACAACCGCTGATTATTTATCTGGATACGACTGCTACCGGTGTGGGAAGTAAATCCCGATTGGATTGGCTGCGCAAGCAACTTGAGAAACTCAATTTACAGCTGGTGGTACGCAGCACGGACTACAACCGTTTTCAGGATAAATTACGTAAAGGCGATACACAGATGTTCTATTTCGGTTGGAACGCCGACTATCCCGATCCGGAAAATTTTTTGTTTCTGCTGCATAGTGCGCAAAGCAAAGTCTTGAAGGGAGGTGAAAATGCATCGAATTACAGCAGTCCGGAATTTGACCGGTTGTTTGAGATGATGAAGAACATGGAAAACGGCCCGGCGCGTCAAAAAATAATTGATGACATGCTTGAAATTTTACGCCGTGATTCGCCCTGGATATGGGGTCAGCACCCAAAAGATTATGTTCTACGCCATGCCTGGTTGAACAATAGTAAGCCTAACAAAATGGCTAACAATAATGTCAAATATTTGCGTATAGATGCGGCTCGTCGCGATGTACTGCGAACTCGTTGGAATCAGCCGAAGTTGTGGCCATTATGGTTGACGGGTATTGCATTGGTTATGTTGGGCTGGTGGCTGTGGCGTGTGATGCGGCAACGGGAAGAGGCGCGTTAATTGTATTGGGCTATACAATAGCTGGGACAAAATATAACCGTCATAATGATATGATGCGCGGTGGGATGCAATGCAGCTGATGGATTTGATAATAGGCTGGTCGGACTAAATGTTTAAATTCTTCATTGGTTAGATCAAGTAATACCTTAATATTTAACAGAAAGTAACATAAGGGTGTGCGGCAACACCTCTTTTGCCGCAACATTATTAGGAGAGGGAAAATTTTGAGAACATTTAAACAGATGGCAGCCACGGTCGTGTTAATGGGAATGCTGGTTTCTGCACCTGTTGTTAGCTATGCTTATCCTGCTGACCCTGAGGAGTGTGCGGCAGCGGAGGGGGTGTGGATAGATTTTAAAACTACCCCTCCCGATGGTTGGTGTCGCGGGCCCAAAGCAACGCTTCACGGACCTATCATGGTGTGCGCAAGGGTTAAGGGAATTGAGCAGAAAATCGGTGCGGAGTTGGTATGTATTCCACGTGATGTGGCAAGACAAAAATTGTTGAAAGAGCATGACGTTCCACCAGCTAATGCACATAACTAAAATCACCTAGAATCAATTTATTAGGGAGTAATGTTCATGAACATTGCTTCCTATTCAGGTGGCCTTATATTAACCGTGTTTGGCCTGCGTTTATTTCAGATTGATTGCGCATTAGGCAGGTATCCAATATAGCCGGTAAATGTATTAAGGTACTCATAAGTATCCCCATCTCTTTAAATGATCGCATATCTTATCCGCCGCATTCTGTATGCTATTCCGATATTAATCGGTGTGAATCTGCTGACCTTTTCTCTCTTCTTCGTGGTGAATACGGCGGACGATATGGCGCGTATGCAGTTGGGTATGAAGCGCGTTACCCCTGAAGCGATTGAAAAGTGGAAGCAACAGCATGGCTATGACAACCCGCTGTTATTTAATGCTAAAGCAGAGGGGGCGGGAAAAATAATCGATACGATTTTTTTCCAAAAGTCGGCCAGAATGTTTGTGTTTGATTTTGGCTCATCCAACGACGGGCGTAATGTGGCGCGTGAAATTCAGACCCGCATGATGCCCAGCCTTGCCATCGCGCTGCCCACTTTTCTGATTGGCCTGTTTATTTATATTACATTTGCGTTGCTGATGACATTGTTCAGGGCAACCATGCTGGACTTGGTGGGCGTGTCGTTATGCGTTTTGCTGATGTCTGTTTCCGGCCTTTTTTACATTATCGGCGGCCAATTTGTGGCGAGTAAATTATGGCATTGGGTACCGATTTCCGGCTATGCGGAGGGTATGTCCAGTATTAAATTCGTGGTTTTGCCCGTATTGATCGGTGTAATGGGGAGCATCGGTGCCAGCAGTCGCTGGTATCGGACAATTTTCCTGGAAGAAATTGGTAAAGATTATGTGCGAACCGCCCGTGCCAAGGGCTTGTCGGAATTGCATGTGTTATTCCGACACGTGCTGAAGAATGCAATGATTCCGATTCTAACCGGCGTGGTGGTGGTCATTCCGTTGTTATTTATGGGAAGTTTGTTGACCGAATCATTCTTTGGTATTCCCGGCTTGGGTAGCTACACAATCGATGCAATTAATGCACAGGACTTTGGTGTGGTGCGTGCCATGGTATTCCTCGGTTCGATGTTGTATATCGCCGGTTTGGTTCTGACAGATATCTCATACACCATCGTTGATCCCAGAGTGAAATTGCAATGAACGCTTTTGCGAGGGAGCCTTCTGTTTGTGACGAGCCATTCGATAAATCAGGATTGGGCTGGGTACGTGCGGCAAGCAGTCTTGTTTCCCGTATGGAACTGCGTTTGGAACGAGTGATGTATTGTATTCGATGCCGGTGTAAGTAGCATGCCTGTTATTCTTTGGACAGATGCGATGATCTTTTTGCTGCTCGCAACGGTTGTTGCCGCAGCATGCTGGATTCGCAATCGTCCGAATCTTGTTTTGCCCTGGCAGCGTGTATCACGGAGTAGCGTAGGTATGGTGTCGTTGTTGCTGTTGTCGTTATTCGTGCTGGTGGGGGTGCTCGATACCATACATTACCGTGCAGCGTTACCGGAGAAGAGTAATGGCCGAATAGTGTATTCAGCCGAGGTGCTGAGTGTCTTCGATGTGCTTGCCAAAGATATAAAGAGTCGTACCGAGAAAACCTATTCTGCGCCACTCGCGGCTTATCTGTATGCCAAAGAAAGTATTGAAATGCCGGATGGCAGGGTGCTGCGGGATTATCCGCGTTTGCGCTATGGCGGTGCCCATCTGGCAGATCCGCAGCAGGAGCTTTCGGCTGACGTGCTTAAGCGCGCTGTGTTTGGTGCGTTGGAAGGGCTGTTAGTGGGCATGTTGTTGATTGCAATTATTTATGGGTTATTCCGTTTGTTTGCCGGACATGGAACAGCCGGATTACCGGATGGACAGATGGACAGAAATGAAAATTGGATTTTCTCCTTAATAAGAACAATGAGGAAAAAGCCTTACCGTGCATTGTTGATAACAGCTCTGCTGTTGTCTGTGTTGTTTGGCATCACTATCAATCTGGCTGCGGTTTACCACGTACTAGGGACAGATAAAGTGGGGCAGGACGTACTATATCTTTCGCTGAAAAGCATACGCACCGGATTGGTAATTGGTACGGTCACCACGCTGGTGATGTTGCCGTTTGCGTTGCTGTTTGGTATTGCGGCGGGTTACATGCGCGGTTGGGTAGATGATGCAATCCAATATATTTATACCGTCCTCAGTTCAATTCCCAGCGTGTTGTTGATTGCGGCTGCAGTGTTAATGATGCAGGTTTATATCGAGATGCATCCGGAGTGGTTTGAGACTTCTGCCGCACGTGCCGACTTACGCTTGTTGTTTTTGTGTCTGATTCTTGGTGTAACCAGTTGGACCGGGCTATGTCGTTTGCTGCGCGGCGAAACACTCAAGCTGCGAGAGCTTGAATACATTCAGGCGGCGCAGGCATTTGGCGTTTCATCTGCACGCATTTTGACCCGCCATATCGTGCCAAACGTAATGCACATCGTGCTGATTGCTGTCGTGATGGATTTCAGCAGTCTGGTACTGGCCGAAGCGGTATTGTCTTATGTCGGTGTTGGGGTTGATCCCAGTACGATGAGCTTTGGTACCTTGATAAATTCCGCCCGCTTGGAGATGGGCCGCGAACCGATGGTGTGGTGGACATTGGCGGCTGCGTTTGGATTTATGCTGGTGCTGGTATTGGCCGCCAATCTCTTTGCCGATGCGGTGCGCGATGCGTTTGATCCGCGCTTGAACCGGACGGAGGCTGCTGTATGAAATCTGTGCGCTCTGTTCACTCACTTCCCGGTGTATTTACTGAAAATAAGCAAGGGGAATTACTCCTGACGGTAAAAGAATTGGTGGTGCGTTTGAATGGTGGGGCGCACATTGTGGACAATG
Organism: Candidatus Nitrotoga sp.; assembly: GCA_044337935.1. Lineage (GTDB taxonomy): Bacteria > Pseudomonadota > Gammaproteobacteria > Burkholderiales > Gallionellaceae > Nitrotoga. The sequence continues at coordinate 5,297 of JBIIMQ010000033.1, read as the reverse complement.
TTTCTTTCAGCATCAGACAGGGGGAAACCTTCGCGTTACTCGGTGAATCCGGCTGTGGCAAATCCATGACGGCGTTATCACTTATGCGGTTGTTGCCGGATGGAATACGCACCGCGAGTGGTCATATTAAACTCGACGATGAAGATATTCTGGCATTGCCGGAATATGCTATGCGCAAGGTGCGTGGTGGCCGGATGGCTATGATTTTCCAGGAGCCGGGGTTGAGTTTGAATCCGGTGATGACAGTGGGAGATCAGATTGCCGAGACTCTGAAATTGCATCAAAAACTGCGCGGAGATGAAATTTATCCGCGCTGCGTTGAATTGCTCGAGCAAGTGGGGATTTCCGATGCGCCTCGCCGTGTGAATGAATATCCATTTCAGCTTTCTGGTGGCATGAAGCAACGCGTGATGATTGCAATGGCATTGGCCGGACAACCCAATTTGTTGATTGCGGACGAGCCGACTACCGCACTGGACGTCACCATACAAGCGCAGGTACTTAAACTGCTGCGCGATACTCAGCAACAAAGCGGTATGGCGTTGTTGCTGATAACCCATGATCTGGGCGTGGTTGCGCAAATGGCCCACCAAGTGGGAGTGATGTATGCCGGACAAATTATTGAGCAGGCACCGCGTGAGCAATTATTTGCGCACCCCGCCCATCCCTATACGCAAAAACTATTTGCCGCATTGCCTGATGCCGGACGTGGCGGGCAGCCATTAGCGGCTATTCCGGGCAATGTTCCTCCGCTGGGTGCGCCACATTCAGCGTGTAGATTTGCTCCGCGCTGCGATAAAGCTTGGGCGCTTTGTCATGAAACGGTGCCGGAGTGGACGCAATTGGAAAATGGGCAGGGAGTAAGGTGCCACTTGTATTCATCGCAAATGGCAAATGTTAAATCAAATTTAAATGTGTCTCCCTCTCCCGAAGCTGATGCCACAAGCGTGGAAACGGCAGGAAAAGAACAGGGGGAATCTTCACTTTTGCAGGTGGAAAACCTGCGAGTCCATTTCCCTATACGTAGAGGCGTTCTGCAGCGCACGGTGGGTCATGTCAAAGCGGTAGATGGCGTATCAATAAATATTCCGTCGGGGCGTACGCTGGCGCTGGTGGGAGAATCTGGTTGCGGCAAAACTACAGTCGGCAAGGCGCTGCTACAACTTATTGCCCCCACCTCAGGCAGTGTGCGCTTTGCGGGCCGGGAATTGATAGGCCTCAGCGCGGGCCAGCTGCGCGAACAGCGGGCCGGGATGCAAATGATATTTCAGGATCCCTATGCGTCGTTAAACCCCAAGATGCGCGTGGCGGAAATTTTACAAGAGGGCATGGATGCGCTGTCTATTGCCAATAACAGCGATGAGCGGCAGCGCCGCATAGATGAATTGCTGGAACAGGTTGGATTGGAAAAAACCTCCAAGTGGCGTTACCCGCATGAGTTTTCCGGTGGACAACGGCAGCGTATTGCTATTGCCCGAGTGCTGGCTGTCAATCCGAATCTGTTGATTTGCGATGAACCCACTAGCGCGCTGGATGTTTCGGTGCAGGCGCAAATTTTAAACCTGCTGAAATCATTGCAGCAGCAATTGGGATTAAGCTATCTGTTTATTTCGCACAATCTGGCGGTAGTTGAATACCTCGCGCATGAGGTGTATGTGATGTATTTGGGGCGTATTGTCGAGCGTGGCACGATGGAGGAAGTATTACATACCCCCAAGCATCCCTATACTCGGGCATTACTGTCTGCGGTACCGCGTATAGACGGGCAGGGCATGCAAACTACTCGCTTGGCAGGAGAAACGCCCTCTCCTTCCAATCCACCGCACGGTTGCCATTTTCACACCCGCTGCGCACAAGCTATGGCGGAATGCCGTGAAGTATACCCTGATGAAACTATGATTAGCGCCACGCACCGAGTGCATTGCTATCTTACGGTCGAATAAGTTGCGGGAATATTTTATTCCTGCACTTAGACGGTCTGTCTGTTAGATCAATTTCGTTCAGGAATTTCTTTAAGGCGCGAAATTTCATTGTTCTGCTACTTTAAGCTGCCAAGTTGCGTGGCATGCTATGCATTTGGTAAGCGTGTTAGTCAGCATCTTTAAAATTTCCGGCGGTGGTGCTTTATTTTCAGCAGCCTTGGCTATTGCGTCCATGTCCTGGTGAACACTCATGCCCAATGTTTTTAATTCCAAGGGCAATTTGGCCATCAGTGTCGGGCTTGCATCGGCAGCAACAATCATCCCCGCAGCACTTGAAGCTTTAGCGATGCGTTGCATGTCATTTTGATTTACGCCTTCCAGAATACCTTGAGTTGCGGATAGCAGGCCACGCATTTCGGATAAAATCAGGTTACGCTCGCTGACTTGCAAAATGATTGCAGTTCTACCATCAGTTCCTGTAGTTGTATTTCCATGAATGAATATCCATGCAAGTAAGGTAATAGTAAGGGCCCAGAGCAACAAGGAAAGTATGGCAATTTTATTTGATTTCATTTTTAATTTATCGTGAAATTAACCATTAAGCTCGCGGGAAATATGCAGCAATGTACTACTAAAAGGTCTATTACAACATATATGATACAAGTGTGTGTGACGACTTGCCGGTACGCGTTTACCCAAATATTTGCCATGTATCGTGCATTAAAGTCAGAATTTAGTAAATTTGCGTTGTTACCGTTAAGATTTGTACGGTTAGGCCGATAATAAATTTGTTAATTCTTATGCTGCTGTGACACACATAAGGTGTACGGTAGGCGGAGAATTATTTAAACAATTTTTATTGGAAATGTAATTTATGTTTGTCAATGCAGGACTACAATTGGATAGTGGGAGAATGCATAACGTGTGCGATGCACTTGTGCAAAAATTTAGCAGTGATGCCGGATTGTTTGCACTTGGATCTGCTGTATCGCGGGTCGTGCAATTATCGTCATCCGATGATGAGGCGATTAATAATCTCACGGATTGTGTGTTATCTGATGTGGCATTGACTCAAAAAATTCTGCGTTTGGCTAATTCTGCTTCTTATCGTCGGGGATCCAACACGCCAGTAACGACGATTACCCGTGCAATTTTTATACTTGGATTTGATACGGTAAAAACTACTGCGCTGGCCATGATGTTGGTTGATGGATTGTCCAATCATCAGCATGCGCGGACTATTCGTATTGAGCTTGCCAACGCTTTGCGTGCCAGTTTGATTGGTCGTGAGCTGGCACGAAGAAGTCATTATCAATTCGCAGAAGAAGCTTCTATAGCTGCTTTGTTCAAGAATTTAGGCCGCTTGCTGGTGGCATCGCATGAACCCGCCTCGTTGAATAAGATCGACATGCTCATTGATGCAGGCAAGCACACCCCGGTGCAAGCTGCCATTAAGGTGCTTGGTTGCGGCTATGATGAGTTAACTGAGGCGGTGTTGATTGAATGGAATATTCCGGCTGCCATTATTCATGCGCTTCATGCTGTGCCTGCCGATAAGCAGCGAACGGCAGCCAATCGTCAAGAGTGGATGCGTCAGGTTGCCGCATTTAGTGCCGAGGCATCCGGATTATTTGCTCGGGCAGATGAGGGAGTGGCGGCGGACGAGCATAAATTGCTGGTACATTTTGGAGCCGCTTTAAATCTGGATGCAGAAAAATTGCGCGAGTTGTCTACATTGGTTGCAGATGAAATGCAGGTGCTGACCGATAGTCTTAAGCTTGACGGGGAAGATATTAAAGCTGCTGAAAATGATAGTGTCATGAAGGACGTATTGTCGATGATGGCAATGGAGACAGGCGCTAAGGTTGAAGGATTTCATCCCAGTGGTAAACCGTTTAACGCTCGGGAAATATTGCTGGCCGGCGTACAGGATGTAATGCAGATGCGGGCGGGGCGCAGCAAGGTTAATGATTTAATCATGCTGGTTCTGGAGACATTGTACCGTAGTATGGGTTTTCGCTTTACAACCATATGCTTGAAAGATAGCAAATCGGGCCAGTTCCGTGCCCGTGCTGCGCTTGGAGAAGGACACGCATTGCGTCAGGAGCGCTTTGTATTTCAAACATCCTCCGGGCGTGATTTATTTTATCTGGCCATGGAAAATAATACCGACTTGATGATATCGGATGCTGGCAGTGAAAAGATACGCGATCTTGTACCTGCATGGCATCGAGCTTTATTGCCCGATACGCGCAGTTTTATTATATTGCCGCTGGTGGTGCAAAAAGTGCAGATAGGATTGTTTTATGCAGATCGTGTTTTGCCCGTGCCCGAAGGTATGCCGCCTGACGAGACCGCGCTGATCAAAGCATTAAAAGATCAAATATTGGCCGCACTAGGTGGTACATAAAATCTGGTTTTGTTGTTTGGTATGCAGGAAATTGCAGGATTGATACGAGCTTAGCGCGCTTATTTGATGCTACATAAGAGCCCCGTAAGAGATGCTATGTGTGGTGGCTGCCATTGTGCTTCTCACGCGACGTGTAGCATTCCGTCTACCAAGCGAAGTTGTCGTTGCATTTTCCCCGCTAGCTCCAAGTCGTGAGTCACAACTATGAGGCTGGTGTTAAGTTTTGAATTAAGTTCCTGCAGCAATTCAAATAATGCTTGTGCACTGGCACGATCCAGATTCCCGGTAGGTTCATCTGCCAATACGCAAGCTGGTTCGGTAACTAGGGCGCGTGCCACAGCAACGCGCTGGCGCTCACCCCCGGAAAGTTCGGCCGGCAGATGTCCGGTACGATGCGCGAGTCCAACTAGTCCGAGCATGTGTGCGGCAATCGGATCTGTTTCACTTCGTTTCATTCCTCTGATCAATAATGGCATAGCAACATTTTCCAAAGCAGTAAATTCCGCCAATAAATGGTGGAATTGATATACAAACCCTAGAGTTCGATTACGCAGGGTGCCGCGCGCTGCTTCATTCATAGTTTGCACATCGTGGCCAAGGATGATGACGTTACCGCTACTGGCTTTGTCCAGTCCGCCGAGTAAATGGAGGAGGGTGCTTTTGCCCGAACCGGAGCTACCCATAATGGCAATACGTTCACCGCGCATAACATCAATATTGACGCCGTTAAGCACGGGTACATTGAGCTTGCCCTGTACATAGGTTTTGCACAAGTTGTGGCAAGAAATCACCATTTCACTCATAGCGTAGCGCCTCCGCAGGTTGTGTTCTGGATGCACGCCAACTTGGATATAGCGTGGCGAGCAGGCTGATGAGGAAAGAGAAGCATGCCACGACAAGCACATCATCGCGCTGCAAATCGGAGGGGAGTTCGCTGATGAAATACACTTCTTTGGAAAGGAAGT
>JBIIMQ010000032.1:0-15956 GCA_044337935.1 Candidatus Nitrotoga sp. | reverse complement strand
CCTTTGATCTGGTTATAACCAGATCAAAGGTATGCCCCTGAACAATTTCCGCTCCCTGCCTGCCATTTTCAGCTTCAACAATATTCTTGATACCAATATTTTTAAGCACCCTAATCAGATAAGAACGTGCACTGGAGCTATCATCCACCACCAAAACACGAAGATTTTCAACATCAAAACCTTCATTTTCCAACACAAGACTTCCCGGATTAAGATAATCCAGCGTCGTGAAAATAACTTCACGCAAATGTTTTAATTCAAATGGTTTAGTCAGAATGGCACATGCACCTGATTGACGCACAGGATCGAGGTAAAGCGGATTATCCTCGCTGGATATCAAGATGAAAGCGATCCCCGACAAAACTTGATCGGCACGCATCATTTCGACCAGCTCTGAGCCAGACATATCGTTCAGATACATCGAACTGATGGTCAAATCCGGCTGTTGCTTGCGCATAGCCATAAGAGCCGAAACCCCGCACTGAAAAATCTGTATGTTCAACACACCCAGATCGCTGAGATATTTTTGGACAATACGCGCCTGCAGGCTGGAAGGTTCAATCAGAAAAATGGAGAGCTCATTCGTACCTATAGCTGGTTTCACCATATGTCCCGCCCAGAGTTGAATTGTATCGGCACTATATCGACCATCGCACCACGAACTTAAATTCAGCCCCGTACGGCGCCATTTTCGCTTTTTAAAGAAAACGATTACAGATCCGCTAGGCAGGTATACGACTTCCCTAATTCAGTTACCGGCATGAAATCAGGATCGACACCGACCAGCTCCCAATTACTACACTACCGGATTCAACCGACTGGATTTAAACACCCATTCCAGATCACGTACAGCAAATGATCCGCAGCTCACGGCAGAATGTATACACTCACAAAATATCCGCGATTAATTATTGCAGCACGCACCAAAGTCATCGATTACCTGACTTCAATCCTTCCGGCAGATGAGGGGCAATAACTTGCAACATCTGTGCGAATACCGCAGGATTGGCCGCGCAAAGGTTACCGCTTTGAAGAAAAGTATCGTTGCCCTGCAAATCGCCCACCAATCCGCCTGCTTCCGTTATGAGCAAGCACCCAGCAGCGATGTCCCATGGTTTAAGTCCCATTTCAAAAAAACCGTCATAGCGTCCCGCTGCTGTGTAGGCCAAATCAAGTGCGGCAGAACCGGGGCGACGTAAACCGGATGTCTTTTGCATCATATCGCGCAAGATATTCATATAGGCATCCAGATTTTCAAACCTGGTATACGGGAATCCGGTGCCAATCAAACAATCGGCAAGCTCGAGGCGCTTACTGACCCGCAAACGCCGGTCATTGATATAAGCACCGCTGCCCCGCGTGGCGGTAAATAAATCATTTTTGGTGGGATCGTATACCACGGCCTGAGTCAAAACACCGTTATGCTGCAACGCGATAGACACCGCATATTGCTGAAAACCATGCAGGAAGTTAGTTGTCCCGTCGAGCGGGTCGATAATCCAGACATATTCCGAGTCACCATGCGTACCACTCTCTTCTGCTAGAATTGCGTGTTTCGGATAAGCATCCAGCAAAGTGGCAATAATGGCCTGCTCGGCTGCACGGTCTACCTCACTGACATAATCGGAGTGAGATTTTTTGGTAACGGTGAGATGGTCAAGATTATCAGCAGCACGATGTATCAAATTACCGGCGCGACGTGCGGCTTTCACCGCGATGGTGAGCATGGGATGCATAACGAACCTTTTTAATGAGCAATCGGATTATTCCGGGAGCGTATTTTAGTGTGAATTGTACTTTGGATAAACCGGAGATTTTAAATAATGTACGCGTGGTACTTAGCCATACCACGCACCCAGGCAATATTGGTGCGGCTGCGCGCGCAATGAAAACCATGGGGCTACAGAATTTATATTTAATTAATCCTCATCGATTTCCGGACAAACAAGCGGATGCAATGGCTGCCAGCGCGGCTGATGTACTGGAGAACGCGGTCGTGTGCGACTCGCTGGACGAGGCATTGCAAGGCACGGTTCTAGTGGCGGGCATGTCAGCACGCATACGTTACATTTCACAGGAAGTATTCACTCCACGTACGGCAATGCCAATGCTGGTACAGCACGCAATACAGCAACCCGTCGCGCTTCTGTTTGGTACCGAAATGTCCGGTTTAACCAATGATGAGTTGGCGCGTTGCCACTTCATGGTGCGCATCCCTACCAGCCCGTCGTACCCCTCGCTTAATTTGGCGGCGGCGGTGCAACTGATCTGCTATGAACTACGACTTGCGTCAGGACAAGGAGAATATACCCCGCCCGAAATTTTTCCGGCATCAGCGGAGCAAGTGGAAAGATTTTTTCGGCACTTGGAAGACACGCTGACCGAAATTGGTTTTTTACAGGACAAACAATCAACCAAGTTGATGCAGAAATTACGTCGCCTGTATTCGCGTGCCCGACTGGAGCATGAAGAAATTAATATTCTGCGCGGCATTTTAACGGTCACAACTGAGTACAATGCGCGGAAAAAACTCGACGATCAACCCGAAAAGATATTGAGTGAGTAAATTTAGGTGCCTTGATGTTCCAATCGATCAAAGAAGATATTGACAGTGTATTTGCCCGCGATCCGGCGGCGCGCAGTGTATTTGAAGTGGTAACCTGCTACCCCGGATTTCATGCGCGCTTGGTGCATCGAACCGCGCACTGGTTATGGCATGCAAAATTCAAATGGATGGCTCGTTTTTTATCACATTTAGGTCGTTTTTTAACCGGCATTGAAATTCATCCGGGAGCAACTATTGGTCGACGTTTTTTTATTGATCATGGTATGGGCGTCGTTATTGGCGAAACTGCCGAGATCGGCGATGACTGCACTTTGTATCACGGTGTAACGCTGGGCGGAACTTCATGGAAAGAAGGGAAACGCCATCCCACACTAGGCAATGGCGTCGTAGTTGGCGCAGGCGCCAAAATTTTGGGGCCTATTACCATAGGCGATAGTGCCAAAATTGGCTCTAATGCCGTAGTAGTAAAAAACGTACCGGCGGGTGCAACCGCTGCCGGAATACCCGCGCGTATCCTTGACGAAGCGTCAAAAAAACCGGGGTTCAATGCTTATGGCATCAGCAATAATCAAAACGATCCGCTGGCCCAAGCAATTCATGGCCTACTGGGGCATGGCATGGTGGTCGACAAACGTATCGATCTTATTCTGAAACAACTGGAAAAAATGGGCGTAAACATTGAGGAAGAACTCGCCACCACCGACAAATTTGATCCGAACTACCTGAATAAAATTGTTGACTAAATAAGTTGGGTATTCTATTATCTCGCTCATAGTATTACACTCAAGCGTTTTCATAAACCAATTTGTGTTTCGACGCAGTATTAAATCGATAATAAAACTTGGGGTTATTCTGAAAGCTGCCCAAAAATCAAGTAGTAATAGCGCGGCTATTTTGAACAATAAGAAACAATAAAACAAGCCGTTGGCATGTGCAGCATCAATGCTGATTGTGTACGATGTAACCTCAGGGAGAACTCATGCGACTCACCACCAAAGGACGTTTTGCCGTAATGGCGATGGCTGATCTGGCGTTGCATGGCGAAAGCGGGCCGATAACATTGTCCAGCATAAGTGAACGTCAGAAAATTTCGCAATCTTACCTTGAGCAGCTGTTTGGCAAGTTGCGAAAGCGCAACATTGTGGTTGCAGTGCGCGGCCCGGGCGGCGGTTATTATCTTGCACGCTCCAGTGCCGAAATTTCGATCGCCGACATCGTCGTGGCCGTGGATGAATCGGTGGATGCCACCCGATGCGGAGGCAAAGCCAATTGTCATGGTGACAAACAATGCATTACACATGACTTGTGGATGGGGTTAAATGAAGCCCTGTATGGTTACATGGCAGGAGTCAGCCTGCAGCAATTAGTTGATAACGCGACCAAACCTAAATCTGATGTTAAGACAGTAAGTGTTGGCAAAAATTTTATTAAGCAGACGTTTGTCCCGGTGTAATCAAGACTTTTTTATTAAATACATTTCTCTACCGTCTAATTTTGTAATCGATTTACATGAGGACTGAGCGCGAAAAACCGCACCGGGGATTGCCCTGACATTTCCCCGAATCGCTCCGCTCTCTTTTTGACTACTTATTGGGGAATTAAATAATGGCGATTACGTTAACTGAAAGTGCAGCAAAGCAGATTAAATCTCAACTTGCAAAGCGTGGAAAAGGTCTTGCCCTGCGCGTTGGCATCAAAAAAGTCGGTTGTTCCGGCTACGCGTACACCTATGATTATGCCGACGAGGTACTTGCGGGGGATCATGTATGCGAAGCTCATAACGCCAAGGTAGTATTCGACGATTCGACCTTGGCATACATTAACGGCTCGCGTTTGGATTTCGTGACCGAAGGACTTAAACAGACGTTCAAATTTGACAACCCTAATGTCGGTAACATGTGTGGCTGTGGTGAGAGCTTCAGTCTGTCCAGTACAGCTGCAAAACCCATGACTCAAAACAGTTAAATAATCCACCGTTTAACTTTAAAAATTACCCCTCGTAACCTTATGAACACATTTATTTCTTCGATATCAATCGATTTCCCGGAGGTAGCATAATGAGTGCAACGCTGCAAAACCTCGTCAATCAACCCTATAAGCATGGTTTTGTTACCAGCATTGAGTCTGATGTCGCGCCGAAGGGATTGAATGAAGATACCATCCGGATGATTTCATCCAAGAAAAATGAACCCGAATGGCTGCTCGAATTTCGCCTTAAATCTTACGAAGCCTGGCTCAAAATGGAAGAGCCCACCTGGCCCAATGTTAATTATCCGCCTATTGATTTTCAGGCGATCAGCTACTACGCAGCGCCCAAGAAAAAACAAAAATTAAAAAGCATGGATGAAGTCGATCCGGAATTGCTGCGTACGTTCGAAAAACTTGGCGTGCCGCTGCATGAACGCATGGCACTTGCCGGCGTTGCAGTCGACGTCATTTTTGACAGCGTCTCAGTAGCGACAACTTACAAAGAAAAGCTGGCCGAAGTTGGCATTATTTTCTGTTCCATATCGGAAGCCGTGCATGATTACCCCGATCTGGTGCAAAAATATCTCGGCACCGTAGTCCCCCCCAGTGATAATTTTTATGCCGCACTCAACTCGGCCGTATTTACCGACGGGTCGTTCTGCTACATCCCCAAGGGCGTTAAATGTCCAATGGATTTATCAACCTATTTCCGCATTAACACCGAAGAATCCGGCCAATTCGAACGCACCATGATTATCGCCGAGGAAGGAGCTTCGGTTTCATACCTTGAAGGCTGTACCGCACCCGCGTTTAGCAGCAACCAATTGCACGCGGCGGTGGTTGAACTCGTAGCTCTCGACAACGCCGACATCAAATATTCCACGGTACAAAACTGGTATGCGGGTGACGAAAACGGTGTTGGCGGCATCTATAACTTCGTAACAAAACGGGGTCTGGCTAAAGGGGTTAATTCCCGTATCTCGTGGACTCAAGTTGAAACCGGTTCCGCGATTACCTGGAAATATCCTTCGTGTGTGCTGCTTGGCGACAATTCAGTCGGTGAATTCTATTCCGTTGCGGTCACCAACCATTATCAGCAAGCCGATACGGGAACCAAAATGATCCATATCGGGAAAAATACGCGCAGCACCATTGTCAGCAAAGGTATCTCGGCTGGACACTCCAATAACAGTTACCGCGGATTGGTCAAAATTGCACCAAGCGCGACTGGCGCACGTAATTATTCGCAATGCGATTCAATGCTGGTAGGCCACAACTCCGGTGCTCATACATTCCCTTATATTCAGGTAGCCAACAACAATTCCCAGATTGAACATGAAGCGTCGACCTCAAAGATCGGTGAAGATCAATTGTTCTATTTTGCACAACGCGGCATTGACTCGGAGGCAGCAGTATCCATGATTATTAATGGATTCTGCAAAGATGTGTTTCAACAGTTACCAATGGAGTTTGCGGTCGAAGCAACCGCATTACTCAGTTTCAAACTTGAAGGGAGCGTTGGATGATTTGCAAAGATAGCAAGGTATTACTTGAAGTACGCGGATTGCGTGCAAGCATAAATGGTACCGAGATTTTAAAAGGACTGGACTTAACCGTAAGAAGTGGCGAAATACACGCCATCATGGGACCAAACGGCTCGGGCAAAAGCACGTTCTCCAAAATCCTTGCGGGCCATTCAGACTATGAAGTTACAGGCGGCACAGTTACGTTCGAAGGTCAGAATTTGCTTGAACTTGCCCCGGAAGAACGCGCACGCGCTGGTGTATTTCTCGCGTTTCAATATCCGATTGAAATACCCGGTGTCGTTAACAGCCAGTTCCTGCGCCTTACCTACAATACCGTTCAAACACATCGTGGCAAAGAAGAACTCGACCCGCTCGAATTCGACGACTATGTGCGCGAAAAAATGAAATTGCTTGAGATGAGCCCGGATTTCCTTGAGCGTAGCGTTAACGAAGGCTTCTCCGGTGGCGAAAAAAAGCGTAATGAAATATTGCAAATGGCGATGCTGGATCCGCGTCTCGCCATTCTGGATGAAACCGATTCGGGCCTCGATATCGACGCACTCAGAATTGTTGCAACCGGTGTCAACCAGCTTACTACCCAAGATAATGCAATCGTAATGGTCACGCACTATCAGCGTTTGCTGAACTACATCGTGCCCGATTACGTGCATGTAATGGAAGCGGGCCGTATCATCAAGACGGGTGGCAAAGAGCTTGCTCTGGAACTGGAATCACGCGGTTACGATTGGGTCGGAGTTGAAAATCAGGCTACGGCGAAGGTGACGGCATGAGTGCATCCGGCACTATAAATACGGGTTATCTGCAAAGCCTGCTAGCCGGGCAATCAGAGTTACCCGCAAGCCAATCAGCGTGGCTAAATGCGCTACGCGCGGAGGCGGCTAACCGTACCGGTGAGCTGACAATGCCCACGCTGCGTGATGAAGAATGGCGTTTTACCGACATTTCACAGCTTACTAAAATACAGGCTCATACGGTACGCGCAGCTACTACCCTTCAACTCGCAGACATAGAACGTTTCTATATTGAAGAAGCGACCACTCGGCTGGTATTCGTTGATGGCGTCTATGCACCCCATCTATCCAGTGGCATCACAGACAACGGCGTAGCGGTGCTCAATCTCGAATCCGGGCTTGCTGCACATGCGGCAGCCGTTGAACCCCGCCTGGGTCGCCTCACTGAATTCCGCAACAATGCATTCGCCGCCCTTAATACGGCATTTCTGCATGATGCGGCGCTGGTCGTTGTGCCACGCGATGTTTCAATTGCGGTACCAGTACATATACTGTTCATTGCCACGCAAAAAGATGCCGCGAGTTACCCGCGATGCCTGTTACTGGCCGAATCCGGCAGTGTAGTAACTGTAATTGAAGATTACGTTTCCCTGCAGGAAGACGCCTACTTCACCAATGCAGTGAGTGAAATTACGTTGGCCGACAATGCACGCGTCAACCATATCCGGGTACAACGTGACAGTGCAAAAGCATTCCATATCGCAAACTGTTCTGTAGTACTTTCGCGCGCCAGTAATTACCAGTCGGTGAGTGTCGCGTTTGGCGCACGCGTTTCGCGTTACAACCTGAATGTTCAGTTAGCCGAAGAATCCGAATGTGCAGTTGACGGATTGGCCCTGATCTCGGGGCGCCAATTGGCCGATACGCATACCTGTATCGACCATGCGCAGCCACATGCCGTAAGCCGTCAAATGCACAAATGTATCGTCGGCGGAAGTGCGCATGCGGTATTCAACGGTAAAATCAAGGTACGTCAAGGCGCACAACGCACCGACTCCCAACAGTCTAGCCGCAATCTGCTACTGACCGGCAAAGCCCACGTCGATACCAAACCGCAACTTGAAATTTTTGCCGATGACGTGAAATGTACACATGGCGCGACCATCGGCCAGCTTGATAACGAGGAAGTGTTTTATTTGCAGAGTCGCGGCCTATCCGAAACTGCCGCAAGAAATATGCTTACTTATGCATTCGGAGCCGAAATCATCGAGCGAATACCCATTTCATCATTTAAATGCCAGCTTGAACAAACCGTACTCGAACAGACCACCATCCAGCCATGAACGATACACAAGCCGCACTAAAACCCCGACCAACGTCCGCATTTGACGTTGAACGCATTCGCGCTGATTTCCCGATTTTAAATTTGACGGTCAACGACAAGCCGCTGGTATATTTTGACAACGCCGCTTCCAGCCAGATGCCCCGGCAGGTAATTGACCGTCTGGTGCGCTACCAGACCACGCAGCACGCCAACATCAATCGCGCGGTGCATCACCTGTCCGAAGTTGCGACTTCTGAGTTTGAAGAAGCACGTCGCAAATTGCAGCACTTTATTAATGCCAAAGAAGAACGCGAAGTAATTTTCACCAGTGGCACGACTGACTCTATCAATCTGGTCATGCATGGTTATGGCCGCAAGTTTATCGGCGCTGGCGACGAAATTATTCTGACTACGCTCGAACATCATTCAAACATTGTGCCGTGGCAAATGCTGGCTGAAGAAAAAGGCGCAAAAATCCGCGTAGTGCCCATAAACGATGCGGGTGAGCTGCTCATAGACGAATACGAAAAGCTTTTTAACGAGCGCACCAAATTCGTCGGTGTAACACATGTTTCAAATGCCCTTGGCACGATTAATCCGGTTAAGGAAATGATTGCATTTGCACATGCGCGTGGCGTGCCGGTGCTGGTAGATGGTGCGCAGGCAGCCCCGCATATCAAAGTTGACGTACAGGATCTTGATTGCGATTTCTACGCATTTTCGGGACACAAACTGTGCGGACCAACCGGCATCGGCATTCTTTACGGTCGTGCCGCGTTACTGGAAAATATGCAGCCCTTCAAAGGCGGGGGCGACATGATTTTATCGGTTACATTCGAAAAGACAATTTATAACACTATCCCGCATAAATTCGAGGCGGGCACCCCGCCAATTGCTGCGGTGATCGGGCTGGGCGCTGCGGTTGATTACCTGTCGGCGATCGGCATGGATACAATAGCCGCGCACGAACTCGCCCTGCTACAGTACGCATCCGAGCAAATAGAAGTCATGCCTGGCGTGCGCATTTTAGGTACCGCCAAACACAAGGCCGCAGTAATATCTTTTGCAGTCGACGGTGTGCATCCGCATGACATCGGTACCCTCCTCAACCAGGAGGGCGTAGCTGTGCGCACCGGACATCACTGCGCGCAACCGGTTATGCAACGTCTGCAGGTACCGGCCACTTCGCGCGCATCGTTTGCGTTTTACAACAGCATGGGTGAAGTCGATGCATTAATAGACGGCATTCGCACCGTACAGAAAATATTTACATAATGGCTACCAACTATAAATCTCTTTACCAAGAGGTAATCCTCGACCACAACAAAAAGCCGCGCAACTACGGCACGATTGAATCCCCCAGCCATCATGCAGTGGGGCACAATCCGTTGTGCGGCGACCACATTACGGTGGATGTTGTTCTCGGTGATGAACGGATCAACAACATTGCGTTCCAAGGTGAATCTTGCGCGATATGCAAGGCGTCCGCGTCAATGATGACGACCGCCGTCAAAGGCAAGACCCGTGCGGAAGCAGAAACATTGATCCAGGAATTTCTCGCCATGGCAACCGGCAAGGTCTCTCATGAAAACTGCCCCAACATTGGCAGACTTGCAGTATTTTCCGGTGTGAGCGATTTACCAACACGCGTCAAATGCGCAATCCTTCCATGGCATACCTTGAACGGTGCATTTAATGCAGTTGCAACCACTTCAACCGAGGCGGAACAGGATCCCATGCATGCCCCGATTGGCGATGCCTGAAATAATCCACACCAATTACAACTAACACGGTCTACATTACGTTAATGGCATTCCTCTTGGCACCTATAAAATTCATCGTCGTCACAAAATGGTGGCGGATTGAGCACAAAAAACTACCCGGTTTGGTATACACAAATCAGCCGGGAAGTAACGCTGCCGATCAAATTTTTATTGGCAGCCTCACTATGTTCAACATTTTTAATCAAAGCGTTATGCAAAAAAAATTGCAAACAATGCGGCTGTTAAAGGCAAAGCTTGGACAAGCGGTTATTGATAGCACCCTATTGCTTACGGGATTGTTAAAGGCCTGAACAATACGGCCTTAATTTTCAAGGAATAGAAATGCCAAAAATTGCTGAAATAGAAGACACGCCCAATCCAAACGCAGTGAAGTTTATGCTCAAAGAGCCATTAACATGGGGGATTTCACACTCCTATGATAATGCCGAGGAAGCCAAATCTGATCCGCTTGCTGCCGCGCTGTTCGATATCGAGCATGTGACCAATGTGTTCTATGTTGATAGCTGTCTAACGGTCACGCAGGACGGTGAGGCCCACTGGCCGCAGTTAGCGCGTCTGATTGCTGTGCCGCTCCGCGAGGCTCCGGCAGCAGATGCCTCGTCGGAAGCGTTGGTTGCAGCTGCGGCTGTTGTAATCGCGGGACTCAGTCCGGAAGATCAGGCGCGCTTCGATGTACTCAACGCGATGCTTGATGAGAAAATTCGCCCTTATTTGCGGAAAGATGGCGGCGATCTGCACGTAGTTGGCTTCTCCGGTAACTTTCTCAGCGTCCACCTTCAGGGCGCATGCGGTTCATGCCCAAGCTCAATATCAACTACGCTCATCAGCATCACAAATTTACTTCGAACGATCGAACCGGACATAGAAATTTTGTCTGTTTAAATTCTAATAATCATGTTCTTCGATGAATAAGCGGTCGCCACTATTATGCAAACTATAACTGCGCCAGACTTGGCGGCATGGCTATCTGATACGACACGGGACAAGCCCGTATTACTCGACGTTCGTGAGCCATGGGAATTTCAAACCTGTCATATTGACGGAGCAATGTCGGCTCCGATGAACACCATTCCTGACAGATTGTCGGAGTTAGATCCGAAACAGGCGATCGTTTGCATTTGCCATCACGGTATGCGCAGTTTGCAGATTGCCACTTTTTTGGAACATAACGGTTTTACGCATATCGTCAATTTGACCGGTGGTGTTCATGCCTGGGCCCAGCAAGTCGATAGCACAATGCCAACCTATTAAATTCACTGACTGCACCATTGACCATCCAAAATTTGCCACATAAATTTGTATCAAACGAGAGATTAACGCAGGAGAACAATTGAAATGAGTGACTGGGTGACGGTTGCACGGGTTGGTGAACTTGCGCCTGGCGAACGACGAATCGTCGATGTGGATGGTGCGCAAGCTGTGGTATTTAATCTTGACGGCCAATATTATGCCATTGAAGATGTCTGCACCCATGATTCCGGCCAACTCACTGGCGGCAAAGTCGAGGGTGACCAGATCATTTGCCCACGCCATGGCGCGCGCTTTTGCATACGCACCGGCGCAGCACTCACTGCCCCCGCTTATGAACCAACCGCCACTTTCCCTGTGCGTATAGAAAACGATGAAATTCAAGTACGCGACAATCGCTGGGATTGATTCGCCTCTTGCAGACCAACACTGACAGGAAAAGCACAGATGTTAGAACAACAATTTACCGAGCATGACTGGCGCCGGTTTCTGGCAAGTTTGGGAGAAGATCCCGACAGAGCCGGTTTGGTTGAAACACCGTCCCGCCTGGTCACTGCTTGGAAACACTGGACTTCAGGATACGCCCAGGACCCGGCAGAACTTCTAAAAGTATTTGAAGACGGTGCAGAAAACTACAACGAGCTTATCGTGGTACGAGGCATTCCCGTATACAGTCACTGCGAACATCATCTGGCGCCTTTTTTTGGTAAAGCCACGATTGGCTATGTTCCCAATGGAAAAATAGTGGGTTTATCCAAACTGACACGTCTGGTCAACTGCTTTTCCAGACGGCTACAGGTACAGGAACGGCTCACCATTCAAATTGCCGATGCCTTGATGACGCATCTTGAGCCGAAAGCGGTTGGCGTGGTTATCCGGTGCCGGCATATGTGCATGGAAAGCCGTGGCATCAGCACTGAAGGAGAGGAAACAGTCACATCAGCCATGCTCGGCGAACTTCAACCCAATCTGGCATTGCGCACAGAATTTCTTGCGTTATCGCGTGAATCATAATTTGAATCCAATATTTAAATGAGTCTGCATCTCCCAATTTATCTGGACTACTCGGCAACTACACCGATTGATCCACGCATTGCCGAAACGATGATTCCCTATTTAACAGAGAAGTTCGGCAACCCGGCGAGTCCCCATATCTATGGTCAGGTGGCAAACGATGCGGTAGAACAGGCGCGTGAGCAAATTGCGGCACTGGTTAACGCCGACCCTAAAGAAATCGTCTGGACCTCGGGGGCAACCGAATCCAATAATCTGGCTCTTAAGGGCGCAGCACAGTTCTACCAGAATAAAGGCAAGCATATCGTCACGATGAAAATCGAGCATAAGGCAGTACTCGACACCGTGCGCGAACTGGAGCGGCAAGGGTTTTCTGCCACCTTCCTCGACGCCGAACCGAATGGCTTGCTCGACCTGGATAAATTAAAGGCAGCATTGCGTCCCGATACCATTATCGTTTCGGTAATGCATGTCAACAACGAAATCGGGGTGATTCAGGACATTGCCGCGATCGGTGAAATATGCCGTGAACGCGGCATCTTGTTCCATGTTGATGCGGCGCAGGCCACCGGAAAAATAGCGATCGACCTGACGCGTCTAAAAGTTGACCTGATGTCATTTTCAGCACATAAAACTTACGGCCCAAAAGGTATCGGTGCGCTCTATGTACGGCGTAAACCACGGGTACGTCTGGAAGCGCAAATGCATGGCGGTGGGCATGAACGCGGTATGCGTTCAGGCACTCTGGCAACACACCAAATCGTTGGCATGGGCGAAGCTTTTCGCATCGCACGAATTGAAATGACTACAGAAAACGAACGCATCCGCACCTTGCGTGACCGCTTGTGGCACGGGCTATCCAGCTTGGGCGACGTGTACCTGAATGGTGACCTCACGCAGCGCATTGCGCATAACCTGAATGTCAGTTTCGATCATGTGAATGGGGACTCGCTGACCGAAGCAATCACCGATGTGGCGGTATCAAGCGGATCTGCCTGTACCTCGGCAAGCCTGGAACCGTCTTATGTACTGCGCAGCCTGGGGCGCAGCGATGCATTGGCGCGCAGCTCGATTCGATTCACTGTGGGGCGCTACACCACTGATGAAGAAATCGACTTCACGATAGATCTGCTGAAAAACAAAATCGGCAAGTTGCGTAATGAAAATCAATAGTCTGTGGCACACCCTTTCAAACCGCTGGCTGTATCTGGCCGGAACGTTGGTTATTGCCGTCGCGTTTGGCACAGCACTCTATCTGCAATATGTTCTGCACCAGGAACCTTGCCCTTTATGCATGATCCAGCGCCTTATCTTCATTGCAATGTTGGTTCTGTTCGCCATTGCCACCCTACATAACCCGGGACGCAGTGGTGTAAAAATTTATGGCACATTAATAACACTGCTGACATTAAGCGGTGTGAGCACAGCGGGTCGCCACATCTGGCTTCAGCATTTACCCAAAGATCAAGTACCCGCCTGCGGCCCGGGGTTGAATTACATGCTGGAAAATTTTCCCATGGCGGAAGTATGGCAGGAGCTTATGCATGGTTCCGGCGAATGTGCCGCCAAAGGCTGGACTTTCCTTGGTTTGGGCCTCCCGGAATGGTCTTTGATTTTATATATACTTTTGGGTGTGTGGGCGGTAATGATCACACTTAGAAAGCCTGTGTAATGCCCCGCCAATACTACTAAATTGGTGCCAGCGTATCTCCTGGAGTTTTAATCCGTTAACCGTTACCAAAATCAACCAAAGGAACTAAAAATGTCAAAACAATGGTCAACCCCTCCCGCAATGCAGATTGATCCCAATAAAAAATACACCGCCACCATAGAAACCGGTCGCGGGAATATTGTGATCGAACTTTACCCGCAACACTCTCCCAAGACGGTGAACAATTTTGTTTTTCTGACGCGCGAAGGTTTTTATGATGGCCTGATCTTTCACCGCGTAATCCGGGATTTCATGATTCAAGGTGGAGACCCAACCGGTACCGGGCGAGGAAACCCGGGTTACAAATTTGAAGATGAAACCAGTGGCAACCCGCTTAAACATAGCACCGGATTTCTCTCGATGGCCAACTCCGGCCCCAACAGCAACGGCAGCCAATTCTTTATTACCCATAGCCCCCAACCCCATTTGGATGGCAAACACACCGTTTTTGGCAAAGTTGTCGAAGGCATGGATGCGGTCAACGCCATTAATCAAGGCGATGTGATGTCCAAAGTGACGATTAGCGAAGAGTAAAGTACAAGAGGAGCGACTGGAAATTGGCTACTTGCTGCCAATTTCCAGTGTCCAATCTTCAAACTGGGTGTTCTGGTTCAATCACCAGCGATTGTTGGGATCTATCGGCTATATACCGCCAGCAGAAGCTGAGGCACAATATTATCGGCAGTTAGCCAACTCGGATTCTGCTAGTGTTACTTAAGGAAACACTGAACAATTCACCATATAGCAGAGTCCGGCGCGCAGTTTCCGGATGCAGAGTGAAATTCTGTGATTTTTAGCCTGAATTGCGCCATTTTTTGCATTATTCCCCCCGCTTTTCATTTTTAGGGCGCAACTTGGCTGTCAGCAGTACATAGCCATCGGCGTGCCAGCAACAAATTGGCAAATCCAAACAGCGCAAATAGCTGAGCAGTATTCTTGACCAACCCTTTGTAACGGGTCTTGCGGTGTCTGAACAGGTTCTTCACCACATGGAAGGGATGCTCGACTTTGGCACGAATACTGGCTTTGGCGTGTTCAAGTTTTTCCATCAACTCGCCTACAACCGACTTATCCAGCGCTTTACGTTTGGAGGGCCGCATCGCAACGTACCAGGTCACGGGCAACTCCAGATTATCTTCACGCTTCTCAACGCTCTGATAACCCGCATCACCAAACACAACCGTTTCAGCGCCATGCAGCAGTGCCTGCGTCTGGGTGACATCATGCACGTTGGCTGCCGTGCCGACGAGGGTATGGACAAGCCCTGACTGCGCATCAACTCCAATGTGTGCCTTCATGCCGAAATGCCACTGATTGCCATTTTTAGACGAGTGCATCTCGGCATCACGCTTCCCTTTCTTATTCTTGGTCGAAGGAGGTGCGGCGATCAGCGTGGCTCGACAATGGTACCCTCACGCAGAAACAATCCCTTCTCGGCCAGATGGGCGTTGATCGCGTTGAAGATGGATTCGGTCAGTTGATGCGCTTCCAGCAGATGGCGAAATCTGAGCAGGGTCGTTGCATCCGGTGCCGCTTCACGATTCAGATCAATGCCGACAAAACGGCGTATGGCCTGACTGTCATAAAGCGCATCTTCCGTCGCCTCATCCGAAAGACCGAAGCATTGCTGCGCAATATACATACGCAGTATCCGCTCCAGTCCGACTGGTGGGCGACCTGGGCCGCCGCCGCTCGGGTAATGGGGAGCAATGACATTCGTCAAGGATAACCAGGGCGTGGCCGCTTCAATTTCGGCCAGAAAACGATCACGCCGTGTTATATGCTTCTTTGCTGCATACTCCAGCTCAGAAAAACTTGATTGCATTTAGTTAACCCATAATAATCAAAGTGATGTAATTATAGCATGGCAGCGAAGTTCAGTGGGGTGTGGTGGAATAAATCAGTGTTTCCTTAAGGGCAATATCACTACTATCATCTAGTGTAGTGTTGCATTCTTGATGGAACTTAATTAAAGGCGTCAAGTCGAAGCGTTCGATAACAAATCGAACGGGGGGAATAAAGTGCGGGTAGCAACTGAGATTGTACTGACGGAGGAACAGCGA
>JBIIMQ010000031.1:0-16059 GCA_044337935.1 Candidatus Nitrotoga sp. | reverse complement strand
TATTCACTGCGATGCTCTTGCACCAGACGGACTGCGCGTTCTTTTACTTCGGGGGAATATTTGTTTGTCTTGTTCATGGCTCCATTCTCTCAAGATTTGGAGCCTCCTCAAAACCCGGGGCGATTCAGTGACGGTGGAAAGGCATGCTGTGACTTTGGCTTTTAAATCGTTGTACGCGGCGTTAAAGTGCGTTTGATAGGCACCAATAAGGTCATTGTCAGAAGTGCCTTGTCCACAGTACGGACAAGTCTTGCTATTATCGAACTGCCGTCCTTGGCTTAGCCAACTTTCAGCCGATTTATTTCCCAGCTCCGCGATGTGTTGCCGTACTATTTTTTCTGCGTCTGCATGGACATCTTTGAGGGAAATGGCAAAACCAACGAACAGGCCATTGATATCAAGTGCTGGCTCTACAACAGCTACCGGCACTGCCTTGCTGAGTATCGATGCCACGTTACTGGCGGCAATGACACGGTTTTGTAGGTCAACGATCTTCGTGTCTACATCATCCACTTGTTGCAGCTTTTCAAACTGCGCTAGCGTTATGCCAAGGTGATGCCCTGAAAGCTGGGTAACCGTACTCTGAACCTTGTCTGCTGCTGTCTTGGATTCTCCTGTAGCTTTTTCCACCTCTGTTCGCGCCACTACTGCCGATTCGCCAAGTGCAAATTCAAGGAGATTTTTGCGATGGCCGGTATTCACTGTTCCGCCTGAATGCACGTTTCGTTCGATGAAATCTGCATCGAATACTAGCAATTCAGGTCGTTGCTCTGACCAAGAGCCGTTGTCAAAAGATACTTTGTGACCACTGCCAAAATGAAGAACGACTTTCGGTAAAACAGTCCCATCGACGGTCTTACGATCTGTAATTAACTTGACATCACCTGTAGATGCTGACCGGAAAATACTCGCCAGCGTAGTTTTGCCTCGACCATTATCAGCGTAAATAAGAGTAGCCTTCTGACAGGTATGCTGCTTTCCATTTGCGTCATGCAAAAGGCCAACACCTTTTATTTCTGCAATTCTTTCAAGCATTGATGTACCTCAATTTGATGCGCAAACGTGCGGACATTTCTAGGCCTCATTATTGAAGCCAAGTGAATGCAATTCAAGTCCCTCAATTTCCTGCAACGATTTCCCCGCAATCCCCTGCAAGTCCCCATACATGCCCACCGTCGCTCCCATCACGCGCTCGATCTGCTCTTCACGTTTGGCCCACTGCTTCATAATCGCTTTGCGCTCTTTATCGAGATCTTCCTGCATGGTGGAAAACGCTTCGACAATGGCTTCTACACGCTGGCGGAAACGTGGGCCGGTGAGGTATTGGTAGACCATTTCGGTTTTGGTTTGTTGGCCTTCGGATGATTGGCGTGCCAGAGCAACTTCCAGCAATGATTGGCGTAATATCATGGCTACCGGCAGGGCAGCGCGCGGATGGGTAACCCATATGCCTTCTACCAGTTCGAAGGTTTCCACGCCCTTAGGCAAGGCCTGACTGACGATTACTGCAATTTCTGCCTTGGCTGTCCGCTGATCATCGCGAAGTTTTGTCAGCCATCCATCGCTCCAGTTTTTGGTGCGCTTGAATTCCCACAGGATAGTGCCGCTTAGCTGGCCGCCCGCGCCGACTACGCGGTGTAGTACATCCCCGCCGAATTCACCCTTGGGCACCGGTTCGATGGAATCGAATGGAAATTTGCTACGCAGCAGATTCTCCAGTTCAAGTTCCTGTACTTCGCCTTGTAGTTGCTGAGAGCCCTGTTCAGCCCTACGTTTGAGATCTTCTATTTGCTTTTGCATCGCGGTAATGGTTTGTTCCTTTTCCATCACTTTCAGTTTCTGTTCGTCTTCAGCTTCTTTCTTGGCGAGCGTGCGGACTTCGATCAATCCGTCCTGCACTCGCTTTTCTACGGTGAGTTCCAGTTCGCGCTTGGCATCATCGAGTTCACGCTGTTTCTTGATGAGTTCGGCCTGTGCTTTCTGCGCCTCGGCCAGTTTTTCATCGCGGGATTTTAGCACTTCTTGTAATTCGATCAGTTCACGCGCTTTGTTTTCCAGTTCGGCAGCACTGGCAAGTTTTGCTTTCTTGGATTCTTCCGCAATCACGCGGGCACGCTCTGCTTTTAACTGCTCTGCCACTTGATCAGCCACTTGGTCGTCAAGCTTGCGCTTGTCTTCGGCAAGCTGTTTTTCCTTCTCGCGCATGGCCTGTTCGCGCTTGGCGATGTCTGTGTCTTTTTGCGCAAGTTGCTGTTCGAACTGCCTGCGAGTAGATTCGATTAGTGGTGCGGCCAGCGATTCGGTGAGCTTGATTTCAGCCTTGCAGGCCGGGCAGGTGATGGTTGGTTCGGTCATGCCGCGCTCCTTGAGAGAATCGGTGAGTCTTGTTTTGAGATTCGGATCAGATTTATTTTGGGTAGTACTGTGATAACAACCGTCTAATTGTTACTGTTTTTGGACAACTCATTTTTGTGGATTTAATAAAAATTTTGTTTGTTATGCTCAATGCGTGAGTTTCACGTTTAAAGAATAATTTCCAGTCCTTTGCGCTCCAAGAGGTTGAGTAGATTTAGTGATGGCCCACTTGGATGTTTCTCGCCGATTTCCCATTTGCGTACTGTCGATAGACTGGTGTTCAGCACTGCGGCAAGCATGGATTGGCTTAACTGTAGATGGTCGCGTAGTGTGCGGATTTTATCGCTGTTATCAACTGGTATCGGGTCGAGGCACAGCGCGTCGAACTTGCGCATTTTGCGCTTATCGATAAATCCGAGACGGTTCAGATCACTGGCTGTCCCATGCACGGCTTCTAGAATACGGCTTTTAGTTTTGGTTTTTTTGGTCATGGAAAATCTTTTGTAACGCCCCTGCTTTAACAGCATCATTAAGCTGCTGGCCTGTTCGGGCCAGTAATTGTTCAGCGATGTCCCGTAACGCCTCCAGTTCATCGTCCGCGATGTTGGCGCGCTCATTTTTCTCAAACCCGAAGAACCACTTATATCCCTTGTTGGTCGCAACCAGTGTTCTGGCGCCGCCACGTTTGCCACGGTCTGCAAGCCCGGTATGTTTCTTTACAATACTGCCGCCGAGATCAGCATCGTTTTATCTTATCGTTAGGATGCGTCGGGTGAGTTCGTGGGCGAGGAGTTTTGCGCGGTAATCAGTTATATCCACAGAAGACTAACGATTTGTTTTTTATGTTGAATAAGGGAGGCAGTGCAATTATACCTACCTTAATGAATTCAATCATTATTATTCGTGGTAAGAACTGGATGGATTCAGTTGGTTTTTGAGAAGGGTAATTCCTGCCAAGTTACTTGTAAATTACATTTGAAGATAATTCCTTACCTATCTTCAGATTTCCTTTGCCATAAGGTTTCTGCTTGTCCCATTGTGCGATTGAGTACGCGGCAAAGAATAAATAATAAATCGGAAAAACGGTTCAGGTAGGGCAGGCCATGTTGGGGCACAGCTTCGATATGGGCGAGTGCGGCAAAGTCGCGTTCAGCGCGGCGTGCTACGGTACGCGCCACGTGACATTGTGCTGCGGCACGGGTTCCACCCGGCAAAATAAATTCTTTAAGCGGTGGCAGGTCGGCGTTGTAGTGGGCAATGGCGGTGTCCAGATGCCGGAGTTTGTCTTCGGTAAATTGTGCGGCGGGGTAGGCTAATGCGCCGCCGAGATCGAACAGGTCGTGTTGTACGTGTAATAGCAGGTTGCGTATATCGTCCGGGAGGGTTTCAGCAAGCAGTACACCTAGATGGCTGTTGAGTTCATCTATGCAGCCGATTGCGTGAATGCGTTGAGAAAATTTTTCCACACGTG
Source organism: Candidatus Nitrotoga sp. (assembly GCA_044337935.1). GTDB lineage: Bacteria > Pseudomonadota > Gammaproteobacteria > Burkholderiales > Gallionellaceae > Nitrotoga. The sequence continues at coordinate 12,233 of JBIIMQ010000031.1, read as the reverse complement.
TGCCGTCGGCGAGTCCGGTGGTTCCATTGTCCCCCGTGCGGGTGACGATTTTGCTTAAACGATTTGCCATTATTGTTTTTCCAGACAGCTTAAATATATGGTTGCATCGGGTGCCGTGCCGTTGCGTTGCGCCTGCCAGATCATTTCACCCAGGCATTCCATCATGTGATGTTGGGCACTGTGTTCCGATTCATGTTTTTCGACAAGACGCTGAAAATGCGTGCGGATGCCGTGCGGTTGATTGATGGATATCTGTTCTTCGATGGTGAGGTGCATCATCAGGTGCAGAAAAGGGTTGGTTGCGCCTTGTTCCGGGGAGTAGTCTTTATCCTGATAGCGTTCCGGATTTTCCAGTATTGAAAAATATTCGGGATGTTTTTCGATGAGTTGCGCGGCAAGATCTTCCAGTGGCGTGAGTAGTGTCCCTGCGCGACGCTTGCGCCAGGTGTCGATAAGAAACATTCGGGCTTCATTTCTGCTGGGATTGAACATTTATATTTCCTTGTGTCGATATTCGCACAGATCGGCGATGTTGCAGATTCCGCATTTTGGCTTGCGTGCCTGGCATACATATCGCCCGTGCAGAATCAGCCAATGGTGTGCATCCTGTTTGAATTGATTAGGTACAAATTTGAGTAATTTTTGTTCTACTTCCAGTGGCGTTTTGCCGGGAGCGATATTGGTGCGGTTGGATACGCGAAAGATGTGGGTATCCACCGCAATGGTGGGATGGCCGAAGGCGGTGTTGAGGACTACATTTGCGGTCTTGCGCCCCACGCCCGGCAGCGCTTCCAGCGCTTCGCGTGTCTGCGGTATTTGGCCGCCATGATTTTTCAATAATAACCGGCAGGTCTGAATAATGTGCTTGGCTTTGGTTTTGTAAAGGCCGATGCGCTGGATATGATCGCGCAGTTTTTCTTCTCCCAGATCAAGAATGCTCTGGGGAGTATTGGCCACCGGAAATAATTGTCGTGTGGCGGCATTGACGCTGATATCGGTGGCCTGTGCCGAGAGGATTACCGCTACAAGGAGTTCAAATGCCGAGTGGTATTCCAATTCGGTAGTCGGGTGCGGATTAGCCATTTGCAGGCGCAGGAAAATTTCCTGGCGTTTTTCAGGATTCACGAAGTGTTCTCACATAGGGGAATTGGGTTGTGTGGTTATTGCGCATGGTTGTCTTGCCGTGGGAAGGGATTCTGTGGATAGCCGATTTCAAATAATTAGCTTAAACTGTAACGACTTGATTGCTTTTTTATTATTGGGCAACTGTTACGGTTTTTGATCGTTTTGTGTACATTGGGTGGATGGGAAAAATTAGGGAATGATTGGCCGGATTGGGTAGTACATTCTTTAGATAGAAATTCAGTGAAACAGTGTAACAATATGATCTGTGAACGTAGTTTGTTATAAAGCTATTTACATATTCATCCTTTGAGCCATATTATGCAGAAAAGTGGGGCGGGTGTATAAAAATTGTGCGTTAAAGTTTAGGATTTGGATGCCGTTAATGGGTCTTATTAGTTTTGTAATAAAGAGGTGATTATGAAAATCGAAAAAAACAGTAAGCCGTTGCCTGCAGCCATATCGGGTGAAGATCGAGCGCGTGCGCCTGCCAGCCCTGCCGGTAATAGCACACAATCCACTGCCACCAGCGTACATCTGGGTGCAACAACCGCACAATTTCAAAAAATGGAAAGCAGTATGGCAAACACCCCGATAGTGGATGCAGCTAAGGTTGCAGATATTAAACAAGCCATTAGCGATGGCCGGTTTCAGGTTAACTCCGGTGCAGTGGCTGACGGATTGATTCAGACAGTGAGAGATTTAATTAGCGCACATAAAATTTGATGTAAATGGTTGATGATACACGCGCCGTTGCGACGGCTGAGTTTATTTCCAGAATGCATGCAGAGCGCACCGCGCTGCATGCATTTGTGCGTTTGCTTGAGGATGAACAACAAGCCTTGCTTAACGAGCAAACCGAACAAATACAATTATTAGCCGATAAAAAAGTTCAAATGGTGCAGGAATTGACCGGTCTGGTTAATTCGCGCAGGGATAGCATGCTTACGCTAGGAATAAAAGTTGAACCCGGCAGCATGCAAATATGGTTGCAATCCCACTCTGCAACTAACTTGCCGGTGTGGCAGGAAATCCAGAAAGTGGCCGCACACGCACAGCATATGAACCATACTAATGGCGAATTAATTCAAGTCAAAATACGTCATAACCAGCAGGCATTAACTTTGTTGCATAATGCCACGCATGGCGTTAACGGCTTATATGGCCCCGATGGTCAACCTAGCCTATCCGCATCAGGCCGAATTTTGAGCAGTGCCTGATTGTTCAAAGGATTATCCATTTATTTCGCAGTTAACTTTGTGGCTGCTTAAAAATGGACGGATCAATTTGATGTCTCTGGAGTAATTTGTAAAACTCGGTGCGGTTACGTTTGGCCAATCCTGCTGCTTTGGTTACATTCCCTACCGTAATTTTCAGCACGCGTACCAGATAATCCCTTTCAAAATTTCTGCGCGCATCTTCGAACGAGACTAATACTTCTTTCTCCTCTTTTTGCATGGCATCGAACACCAGTACGGGTGAAATAAGTGGGGCCGTGCTTAATACTACACATTGTTCGACTATATTCATCAGTTGCCGCACGTTACCGGGCCAGGAGGCATGCACCAGTATCTCCATGGCATCGGGTGAAAATCCATTGATCTCTTTGTCATACTTTGCGCAAAGCGTTTTGAGGAAGTAATTAGCTAGCATGGGGATGTCTTCTCGCCGCTGTGACAGAGCCGGGATAGTAAGTGCAACCACTTTTAGCCGGTAATAGAGGTCTTCGCGAAAATTGCCTGTGCCGATTTCAGCCAGAAGGTCACGGTGGGTGGCAGAAATAATGCGCACATCCACTGGAATCGTCTGTGCTGATCCGACCGGGCGAACTTGTTTCTCTTGGAGAACCCGCAGTAATTTGACTTGAAGCGGGAGCGGCATGTCGCCAATTTCATCCAGAAGAAGCGTTCCACCTTCTGCCAATTGAAATAACCCTTTGTGGTCCCGAATGGCACCGGTGAACGCACCTTTAACGTGTCCGAATAATTCTGATTCCAATAGTTGTTCGGGGATTGCAGCACAATTGACGGCTACAAATGGTCGATTATGGCGTTTGGAGGCATCATGAATGGCACGGGCAAATAGTTCTTTGCCTGCACCACTTTCACCATAAATAAGTACGCTTGCATCGCCTTTTGCGACAAGTTCCGCTTTCGTGAGGATGTCTTCCATTACGGCGCTTTGAGTGATGATATTTTTACGCCACGATGCCGGGGATTCATCTTTCTGGAGCTTAGTGCTGGATGCCAGTCTGAGCGCTTGTGCAACTTGAGCCAGCAAAATTTTACTGTCGAACGGTTTGGTTAGATACCCAAATACACCACGCTGCGTCGCAGCAACAGCATCCGGTATAGTGCCGTGCGCCGTCAGAATGATTACAGGTAAAGTAGGGATAGTGCGGTGAATATGTTCGAATAATTTCATTCCGTCCATGCCGCTCATTTGCATATCGCTAATAACGAGTTGTGGGCGTGATATATCCAGATAATTGAGGGCTATTTCGGCACTGAGTGCCAATTCTGTTTTATATCCGGCGGAAGATAATCGAATGGAAAGTAGTTCCAGCAGATCTGCATCATCGTCGACTATGAGTATTTTTGGAATGGATTCAGTCATTTTTAGTGGTGTACTTAAGGTTTATCCCTGAGGATGAGATTTCTTTCCATGTTCTTGATATCGTCAATCTGATTCTTCAAAATTTCAGAGTGCTTTTGCTCTTCCTTTAATTTTTGCGATAACTCACTCAGGCTGCCGTTGATGCGTTGTTGTTCAGCCAGTAGTGTTGAAAGGAGATGCTTGAAACTACGCATACTGGTCGATAATTTTGCATCTTTGGGCATTTCATTTAATAAATTAATCGCGGTCCCCGTATCACGGAAGGGCGTATTGGGTAATGCAAGGAGCAGCGCCAATTCTGCACGGGTATTTTCATTTTTGGACAAAGAGAAACTCAACTTTGCTCTGTCATGTTCTTTAATTAATTCTGCTCCCGTCATTTTTCGGATGTGGTCGTAATATTGCATTATCACGTCCAATTGGCTGGGGGGGGCAACATGCGGTTGAGGTGGCGGCGTTATTGGTGCAGGTGGTTGATTCAGGAAGGTTGAACAGGCGCTCAGGGTCACCGATATTATTGCTGTGCAGACCCATGATGATTTTTTAATAAAGCTCATATACGACTTTCAGGATCATGGACAGGCAAGGTGAGGTGAAAATGAGCCCCTGTTTTGGCTGTTTGTCGAATGAGTTCAATAGAGCCGCCATGCGCGAGCGCATATTCACGCGCAATGGATAGTCCCAATCCTGTCCCGTTTACGTGATTTTCCGGCATTCTTCGTCCCTGGTAAAACGGTTCAAATACTTTGTCTTGGTCAATTTCATCCACACCTGGGCCTGCATCAATTATATTCAGATGGACAAAGTCGTCCACTTTGTTTGTCCAAATTTTAATACTGCCGCCGAGCGGAGAAAATTTAACAGCATTTGATACCAAGTTGTCGATGATGGTTCTAATCTTCTGTTCGTCACAGTCAATCATTAATTCAGGGCAAGTTAAATCAATTTTCAGGTTTTTATTCATAATGGCAAGATTATGATCTTGCAGTACAGCATTTAAAATGGTTGAAAAATTTGTCTGATGCTTTACGAGCGCCGACTTTTCGGTTTGCAGTGCGCTGTAACTTAATAGATCTTCGATACGTTTTTGTAATTGTATGCTGTTGCTGTGAAGAATATTTGCGATTTGCTGTTGTTTTACGGTTAATTCCCCGGCTACGCCCTCCGCGAGCAGGTCAGCGCCTTCGCGCAGTGAAGTGAGAGGTGTTTTGAGCTCATGGGAAACGTGTTGAAGAAATTTTGTTTTTTGATCTTCCAGTTTTAGCAAGCGACGACGCATCCAATCCAAGCGTTCGCCCAAATACATTAGATCACGTGGACCATTGACACGTATTGTTTGTGAAAGTTCACCTTGTCCCATGTTTCGGATAGCTTCATCAATTTGACGAATAGGGCGAGTAATCAGCACAGAGAATCCAAGCGCCAGCAAAATCGCAAATGGGATTAAAGCAAATAATTCCCAAACCATAATTGTGTGGGCATGTCCCGCCATATTCTGCATTTCATCCACTTCCAGCTCTATCACTTTGTAACCAGTAGTGGAAAAGCTGCGCGCGGAATCCAGCAGCGGTGCGAAACTTTGAATCAATCCGCGTAGATTTTTGGGATCCTTGTCTGCAGCCGAGACTTTCTGAAAAATTCCGATCTCCAGCGATTGCAATTGCTCCAACATTTTCTTTTGCTCATTACGCAATGAGAGTTGAAAAAGGTCTGTGGCGGTTTTCTCAAATTTATTATGTGCCTGAAAAAAACCTGCCAGCAAGGATTCATCGCCCAGAATAAGCGTTTGTCGCACACTCCGTTCCATCAAGGTAATTTCATTGGTTAATGTATGGCTAGCCAAAGTGATTTGTACTGCCTGATATACAGCTTTTCGACTTTGATCAGCTAGGCGATCAATGGATACTGCACTGTTTATAAGCGCGATAATGAGCGGCAGACCAACAAGCGTAAATCCGAGCAGAATTAACTTCAGGAAGGATTTTGGGTTATGTTTGAATCGCCCTGAAGTGGTGGTGGAAAGCTCACTCTCCGTTCCTGATGTATTGGCGGTTATAAAGCCCATTATTTTCGGTATAACTGTTGTTAATATGGATGCGCTTAATTAATTCAATTCGGTCCCCGTGCATCGTGGAGAGCATCGGCAAGCTGGTGCACAGACATCGCATAGAATGTGCTGTTGTTGTAGCGCATTATGACTTGAAAATTTTTGAAAGCCAGCCAGAATTCTTTTTCCCCGGGGGCCGAAAAATCCAGCAACCAGGCAGATTCAAGGTTAGCGGTTTGCGTCATTGGAATGACTCCTATCTCGGCCCATGCAGCCACGCTATGCATTTCTTTGACGTTTGATTCGGCCTGTTCGTTTAATTTGACACGAGTTGCCACCGGTTCGCCGCTCTGCCAGCCAAATTGTTTGAAATAATTTGCCACGCTACCGATGGAATCTTCGGGGTCATTGAATAAATTAACTGTTCCATCGTTGTTAAAATCAATGGCATGTTTTCTATAACTGCTCGGCATGAATTGCGGTATACCCAATGCGCCTGCATACGAGCCGTGCATTTTAAACGGCTGGAGTTTCTGTTCGCGTGCCAGAAGCAGATATTGTTCCAATTCACTACGGAAAAAATCAGCACGACCGGGATAGTCGAAAGCCAAAGTGGAAAGTGCCTCCAGTGTGTTGAACTTACCCGTGCGGCGGCCGTAATTGGTTTCCACGCCGATTACCGCGACGATCATTTCCTGTGGGACACCATATTCTTTCTCTGCGCGTTGTAGTGCATTTTTATGATTCTTCCAAAAGTTCAGCCCATCGCTTATACGTTTATGATTGGTGAAAGCGGCCCGGTATTGTGCCCATGGCTTGATGGTTGCCGGTGCTGAAATGGCATTGATAACTGCCTGGCGATATTGGGCATTTTGAAATATCTGTTCCAGCTCATCACGCTTGAACTGGTGTTTGGTTACCATGTCATCAATAAATTCCGGGATACCTGGCAATTCCATCGCGTTTGCGCTTGGAAAAGAGAGTAATAGAAGAATGGTGGGGAGTAGCCAGATTGTCATAATCGCTTGCATTTTACTCTGTTCGTAATTTTGAGACGGGTGGAAACAGTGAAATTCAAATAAATGTGGGGCATGATTAAACCTGAAAGCCCAATACCGGAAGTCGGGCAGTTTATCGGGTAGCTCTATGTTTATATTTGATACCGATGAGTTTTACCCGGTTATATTTTACCCTCGACAAACAGTGGCCCCACTGTTAAATTTCAGTCCCCGAATGCACTGGATTAGAAAATTATATTTTATGGATAAACCAACACAACATCATAGTCTTATCATTCTTGGTTCAGGCCCGGCAGGCTATACCGCTGCCGTTTATTCCGCGCGTGCCAATCTTAAACCGGTGCTGATTACCGGTATGGCGCAGGGCGGTCAATTGATGACGACCACCGAGGTGGATAACTGGCCCGCAGATGTGATGGGGGTGCAGGGTCCCGATTTAATGGCACGCTTTCAGCAACATGCGGAACGTTTTGGCACACAAATTATTTTCGATCATATTCATACCGTCAAATTGGAACAGAAGCCATTTGTATTGACGGGCGATGCCGGTTGCTACACGTGCGATGCACTGATTATCGCTACTGGTGCGTCTGCCCAATATCTGGGGTTGCCTTCTGAAACAAAATTTATGGGCAAAGGGGTATCAGCCTGTGCCACCTGTGATGGTTTCTTTTATCGAGGGCAGGATGTGGCAGTAGTAGGGGGTGGCAATACTGCGGTGGAAGAAGCGCTATATCTGTCCAATATTGCACGGCATGTCACGCTGGTACACCGACGCGATAGCTTCCGGGCCGAGCGCATTATGGTGGATCGCCTGATGAAGCAGGTTGAGCTGGGAAAAATTACATTGCAATTGCATCAGGTTTTAGATGAAGTGTTGGGCGATGAGAGTGGCGTGACCGGTTTGCGTCTTAAGCATATGCAAACGGGCAACACGCAGGATATTTCGCTGACCGGTGTATTCATTGCTATCGGCCATAAACCCAATACTGAAATTTTTACCGGTCAGCTGGACATGGAGAACGGGTACATAATTACTCACGGTGGCCTCAATGGAAATGCTACAGCTACCAATATTCCCGGGATATTTGCGGCGGGGGATGTGCAGGACCATATATACCGCCAGGCGGTAACCAGTGCAGCTACCGGATGTATGGCGGCGTTGGATGCGGATAAATATTTAAGTTCACATGGTTTACTGTAAGAGGTAATGAAGGAAAAGAAGGAGCAGCGGGCTGTGCCCGCTAATTCCGATTTATTTCAGCAGGCGTTGGATGGCGTTATTCCGTTGCCGCCATCGGATCGTGTTTCTCCAGCTCAACCGGGACACCGTGTTCCGTCTCCCGATAAACCGCTTTTAACCGGTGCAATTGCGGATACGTTTTCTGACAATGAGACCGGGGATGAAGTCCCGACAGAATTTTTGCGTTCAGGCATCTCGCGTAAAACCCTGCGGAACTTGCGGCGTGGTCGATGGCCGATGCAGGATACCCTGGATTTGCATGGCTTCAACAGTGACGGGGCTCGCAAGATGTTGCTTGAATTTTTAAATGAAGCAATGCGGAATGGCCTGCGTTCTGTATGCGTAATACACGGTAAAGGATGGCAGCCGGGCGGCAAGGAAGGGGTACTGAAAGGCCGTGTTCGTCATTGGTTGGCACAATATCCGGAAGTGCTGGCATTTTGCGAAGCACCGCAAAATGCCGGAGGTGGCGGTGCTGTTTGGGTATTACTTAAGGCCGGTGGTCATGACGATGACATTTACGAGTAAATGAGAATCGGTGGGTCTATTGAGAACGAGCAAGTTTTTGGAGAGAGAATCATGAGTAAATTTTTGCTGTTTGCGAGTCTATTGTTTGCGGCTTCCGTATCTTATGCTGCTGTGCAGGGCAAGGAAGTGAGTTACAGCGCCAACGGTACCAATTTAAAAGGCTATATCGCTTACGATGATGCAATAAAGGGCAAGCGCCCGGGTGTTCTGGTTGTGCATGAATGGTGGGGGCACAATGAATATGCGCGGAAACGTGCGCGTATGTTGGCAGAGCAGGGCTTTACCGCGCTGGCAGTGGATATGTATGGTGACGGCAAGCAGGCTCATCATCCGGACGACGCAGGCAAGTTTGCCGGCGATGTGGCAAAGAACACCAAACTTGCCAAGGCTCGATTTGATAGTGCTTACAGCCTGATCAGCAGGGAAAAGACCGTGGATTCCGGCCGCATTGCTGCTATCGGCTATTGTTTTGGCGGCTCGGTTGTATTGAACATGGCACGTATCGGCGAGTCCCTTGCCGCTGTGGTAAGTTTCCACGGTGGTTTGGGAACGGAAAATCCGGCTGAGACAGGCAAGATCAAGGCACGTGTGGCATCTTTTACCGGCGAAGATGACCCGATGATCCCCGCAACGCAGGTTGCCGCCTTTAGACAGGAGATGGAAAAGGCGGGCGTAATGTACAAGGTGGTGACTTATCCCGGTGCAAAACATAGTTTCACCAATCCGGATGCGGATAAATACGGGCAGGAGTTCAAGCTGCCGCTAGCTTATAACGCCGCAGCGGACAAGGCTTCATGGGATGAGAGTATGGCGTTTCTGGCCGATGCGTTTCGTATGGGTGATGGCTCGAAATAAACGATAAGGTTTACGTGGCACTGTAGCAGTTTCGATTTGATTTGACACCGCACTTGCAAAAGTGAGGGTTACCGGTTTTGATAGTTGTGCGACCAACTACAAAACTGTAGAAAGGTAACCCTTATGAGTCTTCTTAACGAACGCATTATTAAACACAAACTCGGGTTGCTCAATGACCGGGTATTGCCGGTCTTCGAAGAGCGGGGATTGGGGATGCTGCGCATCCTGACCGATCGCGGTACGGAATGCTGCGGCAAGGTGGAACAACACGATTATGAGCTATTTCTGGCGGTGAATAATATCGAGCACACCAAGATCAAGTCGGCATCACCACAGACCAACGGCATTTGCGAGCGCTTCCATAAAACCATCTTGCAAGAATTCTATCAGGTTGCGTTTCGCAGGAGGCTTTACCTGACATTGAAAGAGTTGCAGGATGATCTGGATGAATGGCTGCATTACTACAACCACCAGCGTACACATCAAGGCAAGATGTGCTGTGGAAGAACACCCATCGAAACCCTGATTGCCGGAAAGGAGATTTGGAACGAAAAAGTTGATAAACTGAACCCGATCTAACAGTCACCGCTTAACTCAAAATTGGTATCTGTCAGATGACGTCTGAACTGCTATATTTTACATGGCCTATACCTTTCCTCAGTGTGTGTTGATCCGTTTAAATTTGATGCGGCTTTGGGTATTTTTTACAACCCATGTTGGTTTCAACATCTTCTTCAGGGTAGATAATTGCCCATGGTCAGGTATACCATCACTTGACGATTTTATGTTTATTGGGCAAGGAAATTCATACAGATGGTATTTTTGCAGAGTATTAAAAGTAAAATATTCGTCTTTGCTATTACAGCCACGATTGTTCCATCGCTGGGTCTGGGGTTGTTATCGTTCTATCAGAACGAGGCACAGATTAGTGATAACGTAACCCATGAACTGCGTGCTTTGGCAAGCCAGGCCAGTCGTGAGCTGGAGTTGTGGATCAACAGGCACATCCATGCAGTGCATGCATTGTCCACATCCAACTCGGTTATTGACGGACTGTCTGCAACAGCCCGTCCGACTGCAGGAGAGATTGATAAAACGCCGCAGGCCTTGAAGCATTATTTGCGTTCGGTGCAGTTAAAGCTGGACACTATATTGGAATTAACTGTAGTGGATGCTGCCGGACAGATTGTGGCCAGCAGCGCTGCGGCACCTTCTGCTGTAACTTTGCCGAAAAGTTGGCCGGAGAGCGCACTCACCGAAGGTGTTGTGCTGGTTCCACCCCATTGGGATAAGAATCGTGCCACCGCGACATTGAGCGTTGCGGTTCCTGTATTGTCATACGACAACATATTGTTGGGTGCGTTGGTAGCTTTGCTTGATCTGCGTACCGCACAGCCTTATTTAAAAAATCCGACTAAATCACCGCAGGGTGATGTGTTGTTGTTGGATCAGAACGGCAGGGAGCTGCTTGGTAGCCGCTCTGGCACAGTTCAGCCATTTTCGCTGGATGCGGCAGTCCTGCGACAACTGCGGGAACGACCCGGCGAGTCCATGGTCTTTCAAGGGTTAATGCAACGGGAAGTGATCGGATTGGCAGATATGCCTGATGTGTTACCGGTTACAGTAGTGGCAGAGCGGGATCGTGCCGATGTTTACGCCGTTTGGGTGAATTTGCGCAATTTGTTTTTGTCACTGGTGTGTTCGGTTGTGCTAATAGTGATGGCAGTGGCTTTTCGGATGGGGCGTTCAATTGTTACGCCGTTGCTGCATTTGATTGATGCCGCCAATAGTATCGCCGAAGGTGATCTCGATGTGCAGTTGCTTGCAACGCGAAATGATGAATTTGGCCACCTTGCCCGGATATTTAACCGGATGGTGGATAAGTTGCGTCATAGTCGTGCCGAGGTCGTGGCAGCAAATCAAACTATGCAGGAACAGAATAAACTGCTTGAGAAACTTTCGGTTACCGATGGACTGACCGGTTTATATAACCGCAGTAAACTCGACGCGATTTTGGAAGACGAGCTTGCCCGATTCAAACGTAATCAGCGTTCTTTTGCCTTGCTTGTGATGGATATCGATTACTTCAAGACACTTAATGATACCTACGGACATATTGTGGGTGATGAGGTAATCGTGGCTGTGGCCAGAATACTTAGCGAATCGATTCGCAGTGTGGATTACGCCGCACGTTATGGGGGTGATGAATTTGTTATTGTCATGGTCGAGGCGACGGCGGATATGGCACTAAAAACAGCAGAACGTATTCGTTCGCGGGTAAATGATATACGCTACAACGCTAACGGTCAGACGGTATCAGTAACGGTGAGTATCGGTGTGGTGCAAAGTCAGCAGTCTGATGATATTTCGCCGACAGCGCTGTTTGCACGAGCAGATAGTGCGCTTTATGAAGCGAAACGCGCCGGTCGCAACCGGGCATATCTTGCAGCCTAGCGTGGTGTGATATTTTGTTTCGAGTTTAACTCATGCGAATTTTGTTATGGAATTCAGAGTGTAGATACTATGTCGGATTGTAACCCGGGTCAGTGAATTCTGGCGGTGAGCTGCGTTAAAATCGGAGCCAGATTACTTCTAGGCAAAATCGGAAATTTTGGAAATTTGCCGTGCTTATTTTCCTTGCATGGCCAGTGTTCCGCTACGCCCTTCTATGGTTCCCGTTACCATCTCATTTCGCGGCAAAGTCTCTTCAAGGCTATCCAAATATTGGCGCAATGAAACAAGTTCATAGCCTTGCTCTTTCCAGCCTGTAATGAGTTGTTCGAAAATCGGCATCCATTTGCCG
>JBIIMQ010000030.1:0-16329 GCA_044337935.1 Candidatus Nitrotoga sp. | reverse complement strand
TTCCCCATGCCCGGAATGAACGACAAGTCAGTGCGCTTGAGTACTTTTGTGGATGCTGGTTCGGTATTTGGTTTGGGCATGACAGCGGCTGACGGCTTGCGCTATTCTACGGGTCTTGCTGTTACTTGGATATCACCGATGGGACCGCTTAAAATTAGCGTGGCTGCACCGTTAAACAAGCAACCGGATGATAGGTTGCAAATGTTCCAATTTACGTTTGGTTCGTTATTTTAAATTAGGCTAGGAGAAAAAATGAACACTTTGAGTATAAAGTTTATAAAGGTATTGCTGTTAATCGGTTGTACTCAAGCTGTGGCGGCTGATTTTCGTGTTGGCATAGTGAATACTGAACGTATTTTGCGTGAATCTGCCCCGGCTGTTAAAGCCGAAAAGAAGATTGAGAAAGAGTTTTCCATACGAGATCAGGAAATTAAAAAAATTGCGAAGCAAGTGAAGGATGCTCAAGTGCTTATGGATAAGGAGGGTCTTACCCTGCCGGATGCTGAGAAGCGTAATAAGGAACGTGAATTGGCTAATCTTAATATGAATTTGCAGCGTATGCAGCGTAGTTTTAGCGAGGATTTGAACTTGCGTAAAAATGAAGAAATGTCGGTGGTTCTGGAGCATGCAAATCGTGCCATTCAAACACTTGCTGAAAAAGAGAAGTATGACCTGATATTGCAGGAGGCTGTATATCGCAGTCCAAATGTTGATATTACCGATAAGGTATTGAAATATATGGCAAATGAAAAATAAATTCAGGTCAATCCTGTTTAAATTGTATGAAGCGGACAGATTATAGTCTTAATGAAATCGTAGCGCGTTTCGGTGGTTGTTTGTTGGGTGATGCCGGAACGGTGGTTAATCAAATAGCCACATTGGGTAATGCACAGACGGGGCATCTTACTTTTTTGGCGAGTGAGAAATATCGCTCGTTACTAGCTACAACATGTGCTAGTGCAATAATTGTGGGCAAGGCAGATGCCGAGGCAACATCATTGCCACGTATTGTATGTGAAAATCCGTACGTCTATTTTGCTAAAGTTTCCGCGTTTTTAAATCCCCCGGCATCAGCCTCATCCGGCATACATCCCAGCGCCGTGATTGGGGAGGGAGCCCAGATTGATCAGACTGCCTGTATTGGTCCGAATGTGGTCATTGGCGCAGAGGCCAGAATAGGGGCCGGTTGCACAATTATGGCCGGATGTAATATCGGTGCAGGGGTATCAATTGGCATCGATGCATGTTTGTATCCGCGCGTTGTAGTGTATGACAATTGTGTTCTGGGAAACAGGCTGATAGCACATTCTGGCGTGGTGATTGGTTCGGATGGCTTTGGTATTGCGATGGATGAGGGTCGCTGGTTGAAAATCCCGCAGATCGGTCGTGTAGTTATTGGCGATGATGTGGAGATCGGCGCGAATACCACAATTGATCGAGGCGCACTGGATGACACTGTGATCGAAGATGGAGTCAAACTAGATAATCTGATTCAGATTGCACATAACGTTCGTATTGGCTCACATACTGCTATTGCCGGATGTGTTGGTATTGCAGGTAGTGCGATTATCGGACGCCATTGCCGGATAGGCGGGGGAACCGGTATTTTGGGACATACCGAGATATCGGATCATGTTGAGATTTCTTCCTATACGATGATCGGGAAATCCATTCGGGAGCCCGGTACCTATACCGGAATTTTCCCATTCAGTTCGCATAAAGTGTGGCAAAAAAATGCTGCCCAACTGCGTCACTTGGATGAGTTAGCCAACAAGATAAAAGTGTTGCAGCAAGAGATTGCAACGCTAAGAAAGGAAGGTTCATGAGCGCAAGCACCCAAATGGACATCTACGAGGTTCTGGAATATCTGCCGCACCGGTACCCGTTTTTATTAATTGACCGTGTGCTTTCGTATGAACCCGGCAAGGATATCGTGGCGTTAAAAAATGTCAGCATCAATGAGCCATTTTTTGGTGGTCATTTCCCGCATCATCCGGTTATGCCCGGTGTGCTGATTGTGGAAGCCATGGCGCAGGCTGCGGCAATTCTGACGTTTAAAACATTGGGTACCAAGCCGGATGATAAATCGGTTTATTATTTTGTCGGTATTGATGGGGCGCGCTTCAAGAAGCCGGTGAGTGCGGGCGACCAGCTGATTTTTAAAGTAGCGTTCCTTCGCAGTTTACGCGGCTTGTGGAAATTTTCCGCGTCTGTGGAGGTGGATGGACAGGTCGTGGCAGAGGGTGAGTTGATGTGTACAGTGCGGAAATTGTGATGCATCATCCGACGGCTATTATCCACCCCAATGCCAAATTGGCCGATAACGTTGAGGTGGGCGCGTATTCAATTATCGGCGAGCATGTCGAGATAGGGAAAAACACTCGGATTGGCCCGCATGTGGTGATTGATGGGCATACCAGTATTGGTCACGATAATCGCATTTTTCAGTTTTGTTCGCTGGGCGAAATTCCGCAGGATAAAAAATATGCAGGCGAGCCGACGCGTCTTGAAATCGGTGATAACAATATTATCCGTGAATTTTGTACTTTCAATATTGGTACCGTACAGGATGCAGGCGTGACCCGTGTGGGTAATAATAATTGGATTATGGCTTATGTCCATCTTGCGCATGATTGTCAGATTGGAAACCATACTATTTTTGCTAATAATGCCAGTTTGGCTGGGCATGTCAAAATCGCCGACTACGTCATATTGGGGGGGTTTTCTTTAGTGCACCAGTTCTGCCAGATTGGTATGCATGCAATTACCGGCATGGGGTCTGTTCTTTTGCAGGATGTTCCGCCTTATGTTACTGCTGCTGGTAATCCCGCCGCACCACACGGTATTAATTCGGAAGGATTGAAGCGGCGCGGTTTTTCAAGCGCGGCGATAATGGCGATTAAACGTGCCTATAAGACATTATATAAATCCGGGTTGATGTTGGAGCAGGCTAAAGTTGCTATTGAGGAGCAGGCAGCGAAAAATCCGGACTTAAAGGTATTGATTGATTTTATAGGTCATTCGCAACGCGGTATTGTTCGTTAATTTTGTTATATGACACAGCAAGTAAAGGTGATCGGCATCGTTGCCGGTGAAGCTTCTGGTGACCTGCTTGCCAGTCATATGATGGAAGAGTTGAAACGGATAGTTCCTGGTGTGAGATTCATCGGAATCGGTGGGCCGAGGATGCAGGCAGTTGGTATGCAAGTGTTATTCCCGCAGGAAAAACTTGCAGTGTTTGGTTACATCGAGGTGTTGAAGCATTACTTTGAAATAACGGGAATTCGTCGTAAGCTTCTGGCACATTTCATTGCACATCCCCCTGATTTATTTATCGGTATTGATGCACCGGACTTCAATTTCGATCTGGAATTGAAATTAAAGGAACGCGGCATTCCTACGATTCATTACGTGAGTCCATCTATTTGGGCATGGCGTGGTGAACGCATCCACAAGATTAAGCGTGCAGTTTCGCACATGCTGGCATTATTTCCCTTTGAATCTCCGTTGTATGAAAAAGCCGGTGTTCCCGTTACCTATGTTGGCCATCCTTTGGCTGATATGTTGCCGGAGGTTACTGACAGGGAGGGAATGCGCAGGCAGATGCGCCTGCCTACACAAGGCCATGTGTTTACTTTTATGCCGGGTAGTCGCCAAAGTGAGGTACGGAATTTGGCGCCAACCTTTATTGACACCGCCAGAGTCATTTTACAGAAGCTTCCCGAATCATGTTTCCTTGTGCCATTAGCCACTACTGATACCCGTCGTATTTTTGAGGAAATTTTGAGGCAATGCGAAGGATATGATTTGCCGATCAGGATGTTGTTTGGTCATGCGCACGATGCGATCATCGCGGCGGATATTGTATTGGTGGCATCTGGCACTGCCACATTGGAAGTTGCGTTACTCAAGCGCCCCATGGTCATTACTTACAAGGTGCCAGCTTTGTTATACCGGCTATTGAAGCCCAAGGCATATCAGCCTTACTTTGGTCTTCCAAACATATTGGCCGGAAAATTTATTGTGCCAGAGTTGCTTCAGGACGACGCAACACCGGAGAATCTTGCCCAAGCGTTATTAAATTTGCTTTCCAACAAGCTGGCAGTTGCAGAGTTGGAAGCAATTTTTGCGGATATGCATGCTTCGCTCAAACGGGGTAATGCGCATATGGCGGCGCAAGCTATCCTGCCATATCTTGAGGGAAAAGATGTGTCCACTCAGTGATAATTCCGGGTTTATTTGTGGTGTGGATGAGGCTGGACGCGGCCCGCTAGCCGGGCCGGTTTATGCCGCCGCAGTTATATTGGACAGTTGCCGACCAATTGAAGGGCTCGGTGACTCCAAGAAACTTAACGAAAAGCGACGTAACCATCTGGCATTGGAAATAAAGCAGCATGCTTTGGCGTGGGCGATTGCTGAAGCTTCAGTTGAAGAAATTGATTCAATGAATATCTTGCGTGCCAGTCTATTGGCAATGCGCCGGGCAATTGATATATTGCAGGTTCGGCCGCAGGAGGTTTGGGTCGATGGTCTGTATTGTCCGGATACGGGATTGCCGAGCCGTGCCATTGTGCGAGGGGATGGCAGTGTTGCATCCATTTCGGCAGCTTCTATTTTGGCCAAAACCGCGCGAGATGCAGCTATGTTGCTACTGCATGATACCTATCCACAATATGGTTTTGCCGCGCATAAAGGGTATCCGACAGAGGCGCACTTGGCGGCGCTGCAAATGTATGGTGTTTCTGCTGTGCATAGAAGAAGTTTCCGGCCTGTACGGCAGGTATTGCAGCAGAAAAATGGTTGATGTGAACCCTCCCGGTAGAGAGCATACTCTTGGGGTTGCAATTTTGGGGATCGGTACGTACTTTGTACTTGGCGCTGCCTTGATTAAGGAAAATTTTGAGGTGACAGCCAGCCCGTAATGGCGTCCTTTAAAAAGGCGGGGCACCTGCCACATGCCATGTTAGATATATAGCACTTGCGGCGCAGGGTAAGGTGATAAAAGACAACAATAGTGATTGCATCCGCACGCTCATTTTGTCGAAAATGGGGATTTTTGCGGCCAATGGAATAAGGGCCAGAGCCGGTAAAGCGTACCACGGTAATTGCGCAGTTATTGCCGCGAGGCAGCTAATTAATCCGGCGATGAATGACAATGGGAGCGTGAAACTCCGTCCGCATGGCAACCGGCTATTGGTGACTGTTTGAAGTAACAAATAAGCGATTGCGGTTGCGCCCAAGGCTAAACCAAACTGGCCGAGCAGGGCCGATGCCCCCAGCAATGCTGAACCCCCGGTACCCAACCCCAGCGCCATACCTGCATTCCCTGCTTGTACTGACGATCCGTGTAATGTGTCCATCCAGAATATCAGCCAGCCGACGTACAACGCGCAACCGCAGGCCCAGAGCAGCATATGGGTTATCTCTTGTTGTTGCAAAATGCGTAACGACATCCACACTGTCGCGATACCGCCTGCTATAGCGAGAATTAAGCGCAGCGGGCGCCAATTGGAGCTTTGCAGCGGAAGGGCCAGTAAAGCAGAAATTAGCCCCATTAGTACTATTTTTCGCGTGGATGTGAGGGGCTCCAGAGAAAAATCACTTACTAGATAAACGGTGGTGGCAAACCCGGCAATGACAGCCAAGCCGCTTAAGCGTAAGCGATGTAATAACTCAGCCACGATCAATGCAACAATGAAGGGGGCAAGGCCGCCCTGTACAGCGGGATGATTTAGTAATTCTTGCATTTCAGGTGCACGATTTTGTTGGTTTTTAGTGACATTTCATTCTCCCATAGAATTATCTGTTCGTCTTCAAAGCTACTTATAACGCAAATTTGCATTGATGTGCACCCCTTGAAATATCAGGTTCAACCCCAATATCAAGCGCCACACTAGGCAACGGTGGTGGCGTGGCAGTACACATTTTTATATCAAGAGAGGCATGCGTATGAAACGAATTTTTCTGTTTATTCTGACCAATTTGGCTGTGCTTTTCGTTATCAGTATTACTCTGCGCTTGCTTGGCGTTGACAAAATATTGAATGAAAGTGGCGGCATTGATTTCAACGCTCTCTTGGTTATGTCTGCGGTGATGGGTTTTTCCGGTTCGATAGTTTCATTGCTCCTGTCCAAATGGTCGGCTAAACGGATGGTCGGGGCACAGGTTATTACCAATCCGATTGATCCCACAGAGCGCTGGTTGATGGAAACAGTGCATAAACAGGCTCGTGCTGCCGGAATTGGGTTGCCCGAAGTGGCAATTTACGACGCACCGGATGTAAATGCTTTTGCCACGGGTTGGAATCGCAATAGTGCACTTGTGGCTGTTAGTACAGGATTGTTGCATAACATGAGTCGGGATGAGGTGGAGGCCGTGCTGGCGCATGAGGTTAGCCACGTTGCTAATGGCGATATGATAACGCTTGCGCTTATGCAAGGTGTAGTCAATACATTTGTAATCTTCTTTTCCAGGATTATTGGACACTTGGTGGACCGTCTGGTTTTCAAGACCGAACGAGGATACGGTCCGGCTTTTATGATTACCAGTATGATCGCGCAAATGTTGCTGGGTATTTTGGCCAGCGTGATTGTTATGTGGTTTTCGCGGCAGCGTGAATTTCGTGCCGATGCGGGTGGTGCAAGCTTGGCCGGACGCAACAAGATGATCGCCGCTTTGGAAAAACTGAAAATTAATCATGAACAGGCTACGTTGCCCGATCAGATGGCAGCGTTCGGTATCTCGGGCGGGGGTGGTTTCGCTAGGTTGTTCAGCACTCATCCGTCGCTTGATGAGCGTATTGCGGCATTACTCTCGGGGCATAAATAATTCAGGTTACTTGGCTTGACCGGTGATTTGTGCCGATGTTTTTTAAGCTGGAAGTTAAGCTTAATCGATATGCAAATTAGCAAGGGCGGCGATCAGTGGAAGATTCCATAAGTCGGCAATGTTAACTGCTGGATCTTGGAACTACGTTGAACATCGTTGGCTCATGTTGAGCTTGTCGAAACAAGCTTTCTTGGATTCTAACTAAGTTGATAATGAATTAGACGGATCAGTCCGAACGGTGGGACTGGTTGCTGGGGACTGAAATTGTGGTGGTTTCTTTAAGCTGGCGAGATCAATTGCACTTTGAAATTAATCTCACCACCACCGTAGAATTGTTTTGTTTAATTTGGTTCTGGTTTGTCGGATGCTACAGGCATCGGTTGTTCCATCCTATACGGATTGAAAGGCGAGTTGGCTGAACCATCAACGTTTGCTGGTTGTGTACCTGATGCAGGCTCTTCCGATGTCATTGGGGTTGTGGGCGGCTCCATGCTGTGTTGGGGAGTCGACGCACTAACCGCTACTACTGGTTGCTGAGTGCTTTCTTTTGTATCTTCGGTCGAATCTTTATTCGGCAGGTCATTGTCATCATCGAATTTCTCTCGCGGTGGATTGCCGTCGTACACCAAGCTTTGACGTTGTTGTAAATAAGCATCCCGAATAAATGCATACCGATCAATTGCAGCTTCATCCAGAATGCCTTCCTGCTCCAGTAGTTCGGCCCGGAGACTAACTATCCTGGTTGCGTACAATTCGTTGCGGGTGGGTATATCCGGAATTAAGCGGATAGGGCTGGCATAGCTATCCACATATAAACCGACGCTATCCCGGACAGTTCTGGGGCCAAAGAACGGGAGGACGACATACGGCCCGCTTCCAACGCCCCAATAACCTAATGTTTGACCAAAATCTTCGTTGTGTTTTTCAAGCCGATCAGTAACGTTGATTAACCCTAAAATGCCAAAAGTTGAGTTGAACAATACGCGTGTACCATCGGACGCCGCTTGGGCAAATTTCAATTGCAGTATTTCATTAATGGTGACAAGGACGTCATCCAGATTTGAGAAGAAGTTCCTCACCATGACTTTTCCGCGTTCCGGCATTACCGTGTTGTAGCCTTTTGCTACCGGTTTGAATATTGCTTTGTCTACTGACTCATTAAACTTATATACGCTTCGATTAATGGGTTCCAGCGGATCACGCGGGTTACTGTCCCGCTGGGTCGAAGCGCAACCACTTAATGCAAGGCTGATAAGTAACAAATAAATTCTGGTCGAGGACATGAAGGTCATTAGAGTAAGTTTGTCTTGTGTAATTATAGTCGCAAATGGGTAAATGTTATTAGTCGGTGATATTTATTAATTATCGTCACCGCTTTTTGAACGAAGATACCGTTGAAGTCACTATTTTTCTTTAAATTTATACAAGAGCTGAGTTTCAGGCAAATGGAAGTCAGCGGTATGTCGTTTTTCGGCATATTGATCTGAATATTTAGGGGGATGCTGTTCAAATTAGGTTTTTATCGCCTAAAATTTATACAACAAAACAATTTATAAAATAAAAACATAAATTAATTTTAATGGTAGAGGCCGATCCCGTTAGCCTTAGAATAGACTGTTATTCATAATTCAAAGATATAACAAGCCTTCGTAGTTATGCCTTTCGATTATCCGCGTTAATCTTGCACCGCACTTCAATTTTTGTTAACGTTACCCACATCATGCGATTGTTCCGTGCAATTTTCCCGTTGTTTCTCACTTTGTTGCTGCTTTTTTCCCAGCAAGGTGGGGCTATGCACGCCTTGCGTCACACGCTTGCGGATCATGATCAGCAGCATGAAAAACATATGCCGCATTCATCAGCTTGCGGATATTGTGCAGCCTATACGCAGTTAGGTAGCGTACTAGGTAGTTCCTCTCTTTCTTTCTCGGTTGTTGCTATTCCGGGTGAAGTGGTATGGTTTGATGCCATTGCATTCCGTTCTAACCAGCCTCTTGTTGTTGTTGCACGCGGTCCGCCAAGCCTTCTCCAAAAAATTGCATAAGACATCCCCGTTTAATGCGGGGATATGTTCATTATTTTTGGAGAATTGCCTTGTTTATGCTCGTCATATCCTGTGCAGCGTTGCTTGTCTGCGCCTCGATCAGAAGATCAATTTATATAATGCCTTTGCTATTTCTGGTGTTTTCGACATCGGCTAGCGCGCGCACGACCAATGCCACACTTAACGTGGTATGCAAAGATGAAGATCTGGGTGCTCGGGTATTTATCAATAACAAATTTAAGGGCAAATGCCCATTAAAATTATCTGTCCCCGCTGGAAAACTGACATTGCGAGTACAAAAGAATGGTGATGCATTTGGTGTTCGCATATTTGAGCAGAAAATCCGTGTGGATAAAGGCGCGGATAAATATGTTGAAGTGCTATTAGCTGCGACGCAACTTACGGCTAAAGACAAGCCGCTTCAAGCCAGACAGTTGGGCTTGGAGCAGGTAGATAGAAAAGTAACAGGAGTTGATAGCAGGCATGAAGCAGCGCCGACTTCTGTCTCCGATTTGGCTATTGCCAAGCCTGATGTTTTGCCGGCCGCCATTGCATCGCCTGTTGTAGCTTCACCGGCTACGCAATCGCAAAAAATCGTGGTTGCGGAACAGGCAGTAAATGAAGCGGTTTTGTTGCCGCAGATTGTTGTAACTGCGAATCCATTGGGTAGTGCCTTGTTTGAGCTTGTGTCACCGGTTTCTGTACTGAGCGGGAAAGAGTTGTTGTTTCGACAAGAGAGCACTCTAGGTGAAACACTTTCAAAGCTTCCGGGTGTAAGTTCTACCTATTTTGGCCCAAATTCGAGCCGTCCGGTTATACGTGGTCTTGATGGTGATCGTGTGCGGATAATGCAGAACGGTGTTGGGATGCTTGATGTTTCGGCTTTGAGTCCCGACCATGCTACGGCAGTAGATCCATTGGTGGTGGATCGGATTGAAGTGGTGCGCGGTCCTGCGGCACTGATGTATGGAGGGGCCGCAGTCGGAGGTGTCGTGAATACGCTGGACAATCGTATTCCATTGTCGGCTATTGACGGTTTTACTGGGCGTGTTGAACCACGGGTTGGTGGTGCGGCAAACGAGCGCAGCGGCGCAGCTGTGCTGGAAGCGGGTAATGGTTTGGTTGCACTCCATGCTGATATCGCTTCACGCCGAACCGATGATCTTCGAATTCCCGGGTTTGCACGATCAGACAGGCAGCGCGCTTTGGATGCTCCCACGGTCGAACAGCCTTATGGACGTCTGATCAATAGCTCATCGAGTAGCGATAGCGGTGCAGTTGGGGCTTCTCTGACTTTGGATAAGGGATATCTTGGCATTTCGTATAGCGATTTTAAAGCGAACTACGGTACGGTGGCAGAACCGGATGTGCGTGTCGATATGAACAGTAAGCGCTTTGGCGTAGCGGGTGAGATGCGCGAGTTGGGTATGTTCGTTGAAGGGGTCAAATTCAAATACGGTTATACCGATTATCTGCATAATGAGTTGGAGAACGGTGAGATTGCGACCACTTTTAAAAACAAAGGGTACGAAACACGGATTGATGCAACTCACGCCAAGCTGGGACCGTTCACGGGTGCCTTTGGTATGCAGCTTTCAAATGTGAATTTTGCGGCACTCGGCGATGAGGCTTTCTTGCCACAGGTTAATACCAACGCCAAAGCATTTTTCATTTATGAAGAGGCTGTATTTGGTAACGTCAAGGTTACCATAGGGGGACGTAATGAACATACTTCAGTAGAGTCTGCCGGTGATAGTCCAACAACAACGCGCTTTGGCCCCGCGAATACACGCAAGTTCTCAGCCAATAGTGGAGCGTTGGGTACGCTTTATACGTTCAATCAAAACATGAGCCTCGCTGCAAATCTTTCACATACTGAGCGTGTGCCGACTTATG
This sequence comes from Candidatus Nitrotoga sp., assembly GCA_044337935.1. GTDB lineage: Bacteria > Pseudomonadota > Gammaproteobacteria > Burkholderiales > Gallionellaceae > Nitrotoga. The sequence continues at coordinate 5,561 of JBIIMQ010000030.1, read as the reverse complement.
CTGAATTATTTGCGAATGGCAGGCATGTGGCAACTGGGCAGTTTGAAATCGGTGATGCCACGCTTTCCAAGGAGAAATCGGATGGCGCGGATGTGCAGCTACGTTGGCGTTCCGGCCAGAATTCGGCAAGTATCAGCGGTTTTTACACACGCTTCCATAACTATATTGCATTGATTCAAAGTGGAAATGAGCAAGAAGGACTGACGGAGGCACTATTTCGCGCTGTGAAGGCTGAGTTTCATGGTTTTGAGACTGAAGGAAAATTCCGGATGTATGACGGAAAAGGGAGTCTTGATCTTAACCTGCGCGGCGATTATGTGCGGGCGAAAAACAGTGACACAGGCGAGCCATTGCCGCGCATTTCTCCAATGCGTTTGGGTGGTGGGCTGGATTACCAACTGGGTCAGTTTAGTGCACGGCTCGATGTTGCTCATTCCTTCAGGCAGGATCGGGTTGAGGCGAATGAGTTGCCATCCGATAGCTACACGTTAACCAACACTGCGTTGAATTATCGATTTAAATCGCAGGCAATTAATTGGGATGCATATATCAAGGGCAATAATATTTTCAATCAGGAGGCGCGAGCGCATACCTCGTTCCTGAAGGAAGTTGCCCCGTTACCGGGTCGTGGTTTTTTGATGGGGGTACGTGCCAGTTTTTGAGTCCCTCATGAATTGGGATTCGTTTGACATCACGGCATGATGCCACATTCATGCGGGGTGCGACATCATGTCGCATTCCGATACACATTCCTTTCCCCTAGAATTTTCCTGTTGGGTAGAAAATTATTCAGGGGATAGGAATGCGCAGAAATCAAGTCGGGTTTATTGCTATAGGTTTGTTGGTTATGGCAATAAGTCACACTGCCCGCGCGAATCATGTAATGCAGACAGAGGATACGACGAATGATCAGTTGCCCGAGGTAACTGTAATTGCCGGTCCAAGTAGTGTTGGGTATGTCCCGCCAGTAGTAAAAAAATTTAAATTGCCTCAGACAAGTGAGAGTGTAACAGCTGAAAAAATTGCGGATACAGTCAACATTGTTGATACCGAAGATGCCGCCAAATATATGCCTAGTATTTTTGTGCGTAAACGCAATTATGGTGATACGCAGCCGGTAATGGCGACACGTACATGGGGAGTCAATTCCAGTGCACGTAGTCTGGTATACGCGGATGACGTTCTGCTATCGGCACTTATTGCAAATAACAATACGATAGGCGCTCCCCGTTGGGGTATGGTGGCCCCGGAGGAAATTCAACGTGTAGATGTGTTGTATGGTCCGTTTGCCGCAGCATATCCGGGGAATTCAATGGGGGCAGTGATGCAAATTACAACCCGGATGCCGGATAAATTTGAAGGGTCGATCAGCCAGACTTGGGCTATTCAGGGTTATCAGCAATACAACACCAGCGACACCTATCGCACCAGTCAGACTACCGCCACTTTTGGAAATCGATCGGGTAATTTTGCCTGGTGGATTAGTGCCAACCATATGGACAGCGATAGTCATCCGTTAATATTTATCACTCAGGGACAATCTTCCGTTGAGCCGGCGGCTCCGGCAAATACTACTGGGCGGATTACCGAAAAAAATAAAATAGGTTTATTTGCTGATGTATTGGGGGCAGGCGGGCTGTTACACAGACAGACGGATAATGCAAAAATCAAAGTAGCCTATGATTTGACTCCCGCGTTGCGGGCAACTTACACCTTTGGCTATTGGCGTAATAATGCCCAGTCCGGTGTGCAGGCCTATTTGACCAGCACGGCACCGGCATCCATTGGTCAGGCTACTTATGGTGGAACGACCGGATTTGCATCGGGTATTTATGATCTGATTCAGGAACATTCAATGCAAAGCTTTGCATTGAAATCTGATACCAAAGGTACGTTTGACTGGGAGGCGGTTGCAACTAATTACAGAATTGGCAGGGATCAGCAGAGTTTGCCATCCGGGGTTGGTAATTTAACTGCTGTTTCGACTACAGGTAAAACCATTTTGATGGATGGCTCAGGTTGGTCGACCATTGATCTGAAAGGGATATGGCGACCTGGCGGTAACCATGAGATTAGTTCGGGTATTCACAGCGATCAATATAATTTGGATAACCCGGTCTTTAACACGTTAAATTGGACTATCCCCGATAGTTTCAATAACCCATCTACTATTAGTCGTGGCAAGACGCAGACTAATGCGCTGTGGATTCAGGATGTTTGGAAAATTTTGCCGGCGCTCAGGGCAACTTTGGGGGGACGTTATGAAGACTGGAAAGCATACGATGGCTACAATTTCAACGGGACAGCTGAGGTTTTTCAACCCAAGGTGACATCAACCAATTTTTCTCCTAAGGTTTCACTTGCGTGGGTGGCTTCTGCAGACTGGATAGTGGCCAATTCATTTGGGCAGGCATACCGTTATCCGACTGTTGCCGAACTTTTTCAGAGTGTTAATACCGGGGTGACGGTGACCATCCCTAATCCCAATATTCGGCCGGAAAAGGTGTTGTCTGATGAGTTGATGTTTGAGCGGGCATTAGAGGATGGGAAATTCAGGGTTTCACTTTTTTATGAGGAAGTTGCAAATGCAATAATCTCCCAGACCAGTCTTCTCGTTTCCGGTAGTGGCACTCCTTACACTTTTACAATGAACGTGGACAAAATACGCAATCAAGGCATAGAACTGTCTGTGCAAAAAGACAATGCATTGATACATGGCTTGGAACTTTCCGGTAGTGTGACCTATGTGGACTCCCGGATTCTTGCTAACAGTAGTTGGCAAAGTCCTGCTGCTCCTGCTCCCCAAAATACAACGTCGGTGGGTAAGAGGGTGCCATATGTTCCCGATTGGAAAGCTACGCTGGTTGCGACTTACCGTCCGGATATGCAATGGGCATATACCTTGGCAGGCCGCTACAGCGGTAAGCAGTATTCAACTATGGATAATACTGACAATACTCCAAATGTTTATGGGGCATTCGACAGTTTTTTAGTTGTGGATGCTCATGTAAATTATAAAGTGAACAAAAATTGGAATGCCGCAATGGGAGTTGATAATATCAACAATCACAAATACACCCTGTTTCATCCATTTCCACAGCGTGCATTTGTTGCCAATGTGAAATACAAATTTTAGGAAGTGGTTTGTGAAATTTTTAAATGGATTATCTGTCCTGTCTTGCGATGTCGAGGTGATTCGTCGCTATGTTGTTTATTTTTGGGGTGCGGAATGAATGCAATTTTCATTAAACTTTTGAATAATCGTCCGGGTACTTGGTTGTCTGGCAATGGTTTTGTCATCGTCGGTTTGCTGTGTTTTCTGGCAATTCATGGGGTGTGTTCAGCGGCAAGCCACGGTGAGCATGGCTCTGCGCAGCCCCGTGATATGGCAAAAGTATGGAAGGATGCGCTGTCCCGCCCATCGTTTGCAGTCGCAGCCACGTTCGATTCAAAAGGGACGCTGTGGCAGGCTTTTGTGAAAGACGGTCATGTTATGGTGAGTCAGTCGAGTAATCAGGGAGAAACTTTCAGTACACCTGTGCCGGTTAATTTGGAATCAGAATTAGTCGCAGCAGTGGGAGAGAATCGTCCAAAAATTCTGGTGGGGAGTAACGGCAATATCTATGTTTCTTATACTCTGAATTTGGAAACTCCTTTTGCCGGAAATATTCGCTTCAGCCGTTCGATAGATGGAGGAAAGAGTTTTTCCGTACCGGTTACGGTCAATGATAATCTGGATTCAATAACTCACAGTTTCAACGCCATGGGCGTCAATGAGCACGGGCAGATTTACATTGCCTGGTTGGATAAGCGTGATATTTCAATTGCCAAAAGGAACGAGGAAAAATACAGCGGTGCAGCGATTTATTATGCGATCTCTGATGACGAAGGAAAAACTTTTCATACCAATCTCAAGGCGGTGGATCATTCCTGTGAGTGTTGCCGCGTGGCGATGGCAATGGATAAGGATGGTATTCCGGTTATTGCATGGCGGCATATTTTCGGTAGGAATATACGCGATCATGCCATGATGCGGCTCGATGCTAAGTCTCAGCCTGTTCGGTTAAGCCATGAAAACTGGGAAGTGGATGCCTGTCCCCATCACGGCCCATCGGTATCCATAGCGGATGATGGTAAATATCATTTCGTTTGGTTTAGTAATTCGCCCGGGCAACACGGATTGTATTATTCCCACTCATCTGATCAGGGAAAAATTTTTTCTCGCCCAATGAATTTTGGAAATTTTCAGGCGCAAGCCTCGCATCCGCATGTTTTGAGTTTGGAGAAACGCGTTTTTATTGTGTGGAAAGAATTTGATGGTATGACTACCGGCATTTATTTCATCAATTCCACTGATGGGGGTAATCATTGGTCGATACCTCAGAAAGTTGCATTTACCAGCGGTGCTTCAGATTATCCATTTCTTGTGAATAATGGCGATAAAACTTTTCTTTCCTGGAATACTAATAAAGAAGGTTATCGTTTTATGCAGTTGCCCGGTGCTGCGCAATGAAATCGGGTGAAAAAGTAATAAAATATTTGTTCGGCTTGTTGTTATGCATCAGCGCAGTTTATTCATCGGCGGCACCGATATCCAAACATTTTGTGCAGGGTAGTTACCAGAAAATTATTTCAGCTCGGGCGGGTAAACCTTTTATTGTTAGTTTATGGTCGCTCGATTGCACCTATTGTCGGGATGATATGGTCCTGTTTGGCAAGCTGTCCAAAAAATATCCCGGCCTTGATTTGGTGTTGATTTCTACAGATACCTCGGAGCATATGAAAGAGATTGAGCGTACCTTGAAAAAGTACCCGCTTAAGAAAGCCGAATCGTGGGTTTTTGCCGATAGTTTCGCCGAGCGTTTGCGCTACGAGGTGGATACACAATGGTATGGGGAGTTGCCGCGCACTTATTTTTATGATGTGCATGGACAGGCTTTTGCATTAAGCGGTAAATTGGACTATGCCCAAATCGAGCAATGGATACGCGGGAAAAAATAAATGAATAACTGGTTAATAATTTTGCTATGGTAAAACTGAATTTTTTCGATGATATGAAGATTAGCTGTAAGCGTATATTTATCTGTAATTCAGGGGGCTAGCATGACTCAATCTGTTAACCAAGTGCGACTGGATGATTTGCTTAAAGATTTTACTTCCATTGTTAATGAATGTGAGACTTTGTTAAAGTCTGTGACCGATGAATGTGGTGACAATGCCTCATGTGAAAAAATGGAGTCAGAGTTAACGGCTGTCAAAGACAAGCTATGTCATATCGAAGAAACTGTAATTGAAACGACCAAGGCAGCTGTTCGGGCTACCGATAGTTATGTTCATGAATACCCTTGGCGAGCTATTGGAATAGCGGTTGGGGTTGGGGCCGTAATTGGAATACTTCTGAACCGCCGTTAGTTTTGGCGCTATAGTTTTCGTATCGGGGATTCGGTAACTTGATGTGATGCTTGGATAAAACTGTATAAGGATGATAGGAATATGTTTAATAATAGAATTTATTTGACATTAGCGATCAGTTTGTCATTGGAAGTATTGGTGGGGTGTCA
>JBIIMQ010000029.1:0-16496 GCA_044337935.1 Candidatus Nitrotoga sp. | reverse complement strand
ACCCCCGGCGTGCGAAGGATCGACAATTATCGGCAGATGAGTTTCTTTTTTCATAACCGGAATGGCGGTCACATCAAGTACATTGCGGTAATAAGTTTCAAAAGTACGAATACCGCGCTCGCAGAATATGATGTTATGGTTGCCACCGGCGGCAATATATTCCGCTGCCATCAACCACTCGGAAATCGTAGCCGACATGCCGCGCTTAAGGATGACCGGTTTGTTGATGCGACCTACTTCTTTGAGCAGGTCAAAATTCTGCATGTTACGGGTGCCGATCTGAATGACGTCGACATCATTTTCAAGAAAAGTGTCCAGCATGCGGACATCCATTAGCTCGGTCACAATAGGCAGCTTGAATTTGCCGGCCGCCCGACGGAACATATCCAATCCCTCAACCCCCTTACCCTGAAAAGTATAAGGGCTGGTACGGGGTTTGAATGCGCCACCACGCATCAAGCGACAACCTGCCTCACTCACATACTGCGCGGACAAATCCATCTGCTGCTGGGTTTCTACCGAGCATGGCCCCGCAATAATCTGAATCTGCTTACCGCCCAGTGGTATACCGCCAATATCGATTACCGTATTTTCCGGATGAGATTCACGCGAAACAATTTTATATTGCTTCACGATATGCATCGCCGACTCAACCCCGGGCAGCGGAGTAAACATTTCTTCGCTTAATTTACGCTCATCGCCAATGGCACCGATCACGGTACGTTCAACGCCCCGTGAAATATTGGCATCCAGACCGGCGTCCTTAAGCTTCTTGACCACCACCCCTATTTGATCGTCGGTAACATCCTTGCTCATTACAATAATCACGCTGCTTCTCCTAACGCCTGCGCCAACGCAGACAAAAATTTCTCATTTTCACTTTCCAGACCAATGCTCACCCGCAAATAATCCGGCATACCATAATTGGCAATTGGCCGCACAATCACCCCCAACTCCAACAGACGGCGATACATCGGGCCTGCTCCTTTTTCTCCACCTCTAGCAGCATTCGTAACACGGCAACATACGAAATTTCCATAAGACGGAATATATTCCAAACCCAAACGGATTAACCCTTGCGTAATCTGTTCCATACCGGCCCGGTTCAATTCGCAAGTTTGCTTTACAAAAGACTCATCCTGTAACGCTGCCACTGCAGCGGCTTGCGCCACACTATTCACATTAAACGGCTGCCGCACCCGGTTCAACATGTCCGCCACCGACTCACTTGCCAGCGCATAACCCACCCGCAAACCGGCCAGACCATACGCCTTGGAGAAGGTACGTGAAATAATCAAATTGGGAAATTCACGCAACCAGCCAACACTATCGTAACGCAAATTTTGCGGCAGATATTCGTTATATGCCTCATCCAACACCACCAAAATATGTGATGGCACCGAACGCAGGAAATCCAGCAATTCCGCAGCACCAAGAAAAGTACCCGTGGGATTATTCGGATTCGCGATAAATATCATCTTCACTTTGTGCTGCACCGCCGCATGCAGCATTGCGGAAAGATCGTGGCCAAACCCTTGGGTTGCCGGCACACTGATGCCCGTTGCACCTACCGCTTGCGTGGCCAGCGCGTACACCGCGAACGCATGATCGGCGTAAACCGCCTTGTCCCCCGGCGCAAGAAAAGCACGTGCAGCTAATTCCAATAAATCATTGGAACCATTTCCCAGCACAATGCAGGCATGCTCAACCCGATAACGCTCCGACAATGCTTTTTTCAAATCAAACCCGCTGCCATCGGGATAACGGGCGATATCGTCCAGTGCCGCATGCATTGCTGCGACAGCCAATGGGCTGGCACCAAGAGGATTTTCATTGGAGGCCAACTTGATAATGCCACTGATGCCAAGTTCGCGCTCCAACTCGGCAATCGGCTTGCCGGGCTGATACGGCGCTATAGCGCGAATATATGGAGGGGCCAGCTCACTGTAATTCATTTAACACCTTGATTAACTTTATTTCGGTCATTTCTTCAAAAGAAATTACCCAGTCATTGATCGAACCCAATTTCATCTTCACGAAAATAACGGCAATATTAAATTGCGTTAGCGTGCCTTATGCGAAACCTTATATGGAGGCCGGATATGACCCCAACGTTTTCACAAACGCGGCGACTTTCTTTAATTCCAGCAGTGCGGCCGCCACTTTGGGCTCATGTTGATGCCCTTCGATGTCCATATAAAACACATATTCCCATACACCGGATCGGGCCGGCCTGGACTCCAGCTTGGTCATACTGACGTTATTTTTAGCCAGCGGCGCCAGCAAATCATAAACGGCACCCGGACGATTCGGTGCGGACATCACCAGTGAAGTTTTATCCTTGCCGGAAGGCGCCACATCCTGATTTCCAATCACCAGAAAACGCGTGGTATTGCGCGGATCATCTTCAATATTGGCTGCCAGCACCGGAATATCATAACTTGCTGCCGCTTTCGCGCCTGCAATTGCCGCACTATCTGCCCGTTGTTCTAAAGCCATAATAATCGCCTGGGTGTTACTACCCACAGACAACCGCTCGGCGTTGGGCAAATGTGCATTCAACCATGCCTGACACTGCCCCAAAGACTGCGAATGCGAGAATACGCGCTTAATGACGGAAAAATCGGGCGCCTGCGAAAGCAAGCATTGATGCACCGGCAACATGACTTCGCCACACACCTTCAACTGGCTTTGCAGCAACAAATCCAGCGTTCGTCCAATCGCCCCCTCGGTAGAATTTTCGACCGGTACGACGCCATAATTTGCTTTACCACTTTCTACGGTTTGAAAAACTTCATCGATCGAAATACAGGGTTTACTCAACACAGCGTGACCAAAACGTTTCTCGACTGCTTCCTGACTGAACGTTCCACTGGGCCCCAAATACGCGATACATAATTGCGTTTCCAACGCACGACAATGGGACATGATCTCGACAAACAATTGCGCGATGCTCTGGCTGGGCAACGGGCCGGGGTTATTACCGACCATACGCTGCACTATCTGAGCCTCACGTTCCGGACGCAACACCGTAGTTTCGCCTTTCAGGTGGCCAATTTTCCTTGCCAACTCCGCGCGCTGATTAAGCAACTTGAGCAAAACCTCGTCGATGGAGTCGATTTGTTCGCGGTATTTCTTGAGTTCGTCACTCATTGCATGCATCCATATTACTAGACATCCAACGGCAAATCGCGCACCATAAGCACGCCCGGAATAGCGGCAATCTGCGCAATCATCTCGGGAGGTGTAGCGCTATCCGTATCAACCAAGGTATAAGCCATCTCGCCGCGCGACTTGTTTATCATGTTGTGAATATTAATACCGGCTCCAGCCAATGCCGTGGAAATTTGCCCCAGCATATTCGGCACGTTGGCATTAGCGATGGCGATACGATAAGACGATTCGCGCGACATATTAACCGACGGGAAATTGACCGTATTATTCAGATTGCCATGCTCCAGATAGTCGCGAACCTGCTCCGCCACCATGACCGCACAATTATCTTCCGCTTCTTGAGTAGATGCACCCAGATGCGGCAATGCGATTATGGCCGGATTATCCTGCATTTTCTGCATGGGGAAATCGCATACATAATAGCTAATACGTTTAGAGGCGATACCCGCCAATACCGCGTCTTCATCAACGATTGCATCACGTGCAAAGTTCAACAGCACACTACCCTGCTTCATCGATTGCACGCGCTGGTCATTTATCAAGCCCCGTGTGGAATCCAACAACGGAAGATGCAAGGTAACGAAATCACTCTGCTTGAGCAAATCTTCTATACTCTGCGCCTTCTTCACCTGCGAAGCCAAACCCCACGCTCCTTCCACGGTAATTTCAGGATCGTAACCCACCACCTGCATCCCGAGGCCAATAGCTGCATCCGCTACCAGACGACCAATCGCCCCCAAACCGATAATCCCCAAGGTGCGGCCACGCAACTCAATCCCCGCATAATTCTTTTTGCCATCTTCCACCAACCTGTGCAATGTAGCGTCATCACCTTTCAAACTGGCGGTGAAACGCAGTGCCGCAATTAAATTCCGTGATGCCAGCAACATACCGGCGATAACCAACTCTTTCACAGCATTGGCATTGGCACCCGCCGCGTTGAATACCGGCACGCCGCGCACATTCATCTTTTTGACAGGTACATTATTGGTACCAGCGCCGGCACGGGCGATGGCTTTTACACTGGCCGGAATATCCATTTCCAGCATATTTTGCGACCGTACCAGGATCGCATCGGGATCCGCGATGTCGCTCCCGACAATATAATTTGCAGCCGGCAACCGGTTCAGTCCGATCTGGGAAATTTTATTTAATGTCAGTATTCTAAAAGTTTTAACCATGATTCTTTGCAAAATGTGTGATGAAATCAACCAATGCCTGCACGCCTTCCAACGGCATCGCATTGTAAATTGAAGCGCGCATACCACCGACAGAGCGGTGTCCCTTCAGTTGTAACAGGCCTTGCGAATCCGCCTGTTTGAGAAATTCACCGTCCAGACTGGAATCTTGCAGGGTAAATGGCACATTCATGCGTGAACGATCCGATTTAACCACCGGACACCGGTAAAAACCATTACTGGCATCGATCGCCTGATACAACAAATCCGCTTTTCTGATATTGGCCTGCTCCATTTGCGCCAATCCGCCATTGCGCTTAAGCCACTGGAATACCAACCCGGCCATATAAATACCGTAAGTAGGCGGTGTGTTATACATTGAATCGTTATCCGCATGGATTTTGTAGTCCAGCATCGTGGGCGTACCCGGGGCCACATGACCAATCAAGTCCTCGCGCACGATAACAATACATAATCCGGCGGGGCCGATATTTTTCTGCGCTCCGGCATAAATCAATCCAAATTTGGAAACATCAAGCTGGCGCGACAGGATATTGGACGACATATCCGCCACCAACGGAACCCCTTCGGTTTCCGGAATCCAGTTATACTCAACTCCGCCTATCGTCTCGTTTGACGTGTAATGTAGGTACGCGGCATTCGGATCACGCTTCCACGACTCAAACGCCGGGATGCCGATAAAATTCTGGTCCGCACCGCTGGCCACTATATTTACAGTGCCGAATTTTTTCGCCTCGGAAATCGCCTTCTTGGACCACTCACCGGTATTCACATAATCAGCTGAAAATTTTCCGCGTAACAAATTCAGCGGAATCATGGCAAATTGCAAATGCGCCCCGCCTTGCAAAAACAGCACCTTGTAATTAGCCGGGATGGCGAGCAAATCGCGCAAATCGCTTTCTGCCACAGCGGCAATCCCCATGAATTCTTTACCACGGTGGCTCATTTCCATTACCGACATACCGCTGCCATGCCAGTCGAGCAACTCCTCACGCGCTTGTTGCAATACCTCCTGCGGCAATACTGCGGGACCCGCGCTAAAATTAAAAATTGTCATAACCTGTATCTCTTTAAACCTACTCTTTTTTCTACTCTTTAAAAACAGCCCGCCTGCAATCCGGTTTGATTACAAAAAATAAAAAATTACGGCTCACTGTCGACTATGCGACTCAAACCGGCCAGCTTGTCGTCTTTGCCTAAATTAATTAATGTCACACCTTGCGTGGAACGGCTCATCTCACGGATTTCCTTGACGCGGGTGCGGATCAGTACGCCATTCGTACCAATCAACATAATTTCATCTTCCTCATTTACCAGCGTGGCCGCCACCACCTTACCGTTTCGGGCGGATGTTTGAATCGCAATCATGCCCTGCGTACCCCGACCATGGCGGGTATATTCTGAAATCGGCGTGCGCTTTCCATAACCATTTTCGGTCGCGGTCAATACCGCCTGACTTTCATCACCCGCCACCAAAAGTGCGATTACATGTTGCTTCGCGGCCAGCTTCATGCCGCGCACACCGCGCGACACGCGCCCCATGGCACGCACATCATTTTCGTCAAAACGTACCGCTTTCCCGCCATTGGAAAACAACATTACGTCATGCTTGCCATCAGTCAATGCCACGCCGATCAGATAATCACCCTCGTCCAGATTGATAGCGATAATGCCGGCCTTGCGCGGATTGGCAAAATCAGACAACGCCGTCTTTTTAACCGTCCCGTTGGCGGTGGCGAAAAATACATATTGATCATCAGAGAATTCTTTTACCGGCAGAATCGCATTAATCTTCTCACCACTTTCCAACGGCAACAGATTAACAATTGGTTTGCCACGGGCGGTACGTGCCCCCTGGGGTAAGTCGTATACCTTGATCCAATACACCCGGCCACGACTAGAGAAACATAAAATGTAATCGTGCGTATTGGCTATAAACAGGTTGTCTACAAAATCATCTTCTTTGGGAGGAGCCGCCTGTTTGCCACGGCCACCGCGTTTCTGCGCCACATATTCCGCCAGCGGTTGCGCCTTCATGTAGCCGCCATGCGACATCGTCACCACAACATCTTCCGGCGTAATCAAATCTTCCATACTCATGTCTTGGGTATGGGTGACGATTTCGCTACGGCGCTTATCGCCATATTGCGTTTTAATTGCAACCAGTTCGTCAGCGATGATTTGCGTTACCCGTTCCGGCTTTGCCAAAATATCGAGAAGATCGACGATCTTGCTCATCACCTCGCGATACTCGCTGACAATTTTATCCTGCTCCAACCCTGTTAAACGCTGTAAACGCAATTCCAGAATAGCTTGTGCTTGTGTATCAGAAAGACGATATGCTCCCTGCGCCGACATACCAAATTCCGGCTCCAGATTTTCCGGGCGCGATGCATTGCTGACGCGGCTCAACAACTCTTCAACCAATGAAGATCGCCAAGTCCGCCCCATCAAACCTTGCTTGGCAATCGCGGGAGTCGCTGCCGCCTTAATCAGGGCAATGATCTCGTCCACATTGGAAAGCGCAACCGCCAACCCTTCCAGAATATGGCCACGATCTCTGGCTTTGCGCAAATCAAATATCGTGCGCCGTGTTACCACTTCACGCCGATGACGCAAGAAAGCATCCAGGAATTGCTTCAAGTTAAGCAATTTTGGTTGGCCATCAATCAGGGCCACCATATTCATGCCGAAACTGTCTTGCAGCTGAGTCAGCTTGAATAATTGATTAAGGATAACTTCCGGCACTTCGTTGCGCTTCAATTCAATTACAGCGCGCATTCCGGACTTATCCGATTCATCGCGAATTTCAGAAATCCCGTCGATTTTCTTTTCGCGCACCAGTTCGCCAATTTTCATCAGCAAAGCGGCTTTGTTCACTTGGTAGGGCAATTCATCAATAATGATAGCCTGACGGTTATTCCCCTTTTCAATATCTTCGAAATGGGTTCTCGCACGCATTACCACACGTCCGCGCCCTGTTCGGTATCCTTCCTTTACCCCTGCCAGACCATAAATAAAACCTGCAGTTGGGAAATCCGGCGCCGGCACATATTCGATTAATTGCTCGATATCCAGATCAGGATCTTTCAACAACGCCAAGCAGGCATCAATCACCTCGCCCAAATTGTGCGGCGGAATGTTGGTCGCCATACCCACGGCAATACCGGTTGACCCGTTGACCAGCAAATTGGGGAAGCGCGCCGGGAAGACCAACGGTTCATGCTCGGAACCGTCATAGTTAGGCCCGAAATCAACCGTCTCTTTATCCAAATCGGCCAGCAATTCATGGGCAATACGCGCCATGCGGATTTCGGTGTAACGCATCGCCGCTGCATTATCGCCATCCACCGAACCAAAGTTTCCCTGACCGTCCACCAACGTATATCGCAACGAAAATGGCTGCGCCATACGGACAATCGTGTCATACACCGCGGTATCCCCGTGCGGATGATATTTACCGATGACATCCCCTACAATACGTGCCGATTTTTTGTAGGCTTTGTTCCAATCATTGGAAAGCTCGTGCATGGAAAACAACACCCGGCGGTGTACCGGTTTCAGACCATCACGAACATCGGGCAACGCACGTCCCACAATCACGCTCATCGCGTAATCGAGATACGACTTGCGCATCTCCTCTTCAAGGCTGACTGGCAGAATTTCTTTAGCGAATTGTTCCATAGGATATAGCAGGCACTTTAAAAATTTCTTGCAAAAAAATTTGCAAAACAATTTACAAGTTTAACATGCCCACCTCAGGCGAGACAAAACATAATTTCCCGGATATTCTGAACCCAAAACCAAGCCACTTGGCGGCCCACCCGTACATTTGATGGCTGGCGGTTCAAGGCAAGTTTTGATACATTTCACGCTTCGCCCTGAATGTATGAGCACATCATGACCAATGCCGATCCGCTGGAACTGGAAAAATTTAGCCAGCTTGCCCACCGCTGGTGGGATCCCAGCAGCGAATTTAAACCCCTGCATGAGATCAACCCGCTCCGTCTGGATTACATCAACCGTATCGCACCGCTGGCCGGAAAAACCGTGCTGGACGTTGGCTGCGGCGGGGGCATACTATCGGAGAGCATGGCCGCATTGGGCGCACAAGTAACGGGCATCGATCTGGGCGACAAGGCGCTGCAAGTTGCAAAACTGCATTTACTGGAAAGCGGACGCCAGGTAAATTACCGAAAAATTGCCGTGGAAGACTTGGCAGTTGAGCAACCGGGCCACTACGATGTAGTCACCTGCATGGAATTGCTCGAACATGTACCCGACCCATCCAGCATCATTAATGCCTGCGCACAACTGGTAAAACCGGACGGCCATGTGTTTTTTTCCACGCTTAACCGCAACCCGAAGTCCTACCTTTTTGCGGTCATCGGCGCGGAATATTTACTGCATATGCTACCGCGCGGCACACACGATTATGCCAAATTCATCAAACCGTCCGAACTAGCACAATTTTGCCGTAACGCCGGACTCGATGTCAGCGACATCAGTGGCATGAGCTACCACCCCATCTATAAAACCTACTCACTCGGCCGGGACGCTGACGTCAACTACCTGCTTGCCTGTCGTCGTGACTAGCGCCGTTCTGTTTGATCTCGACGGCACATTCGCGGACACCGCTCCCGATCTGGGTGCCGCCCTTAACCACCTGCTCAACCTCCATGGCAAACCACCGCTGCCACTGGAAATAATTCGCCCGCAAGCCTCGCATGGCTCTCTTGGCTTATTAAATCTGGGGTTCAACATTGGCCCGGATGCACCACATTTTGCCGATTTACGCGAAACCTTTCTGGATTATTATGCCAGCCATATTTGCGTCCACACCACTCTATTTCCCGGTATGGCCGAACTGATTGAAACACTGGAACAACGCGGTCTGCCGTGGGGCATCGTCACCAACAAACCCCACCGTTTCACACTACCGTTAATGCAGGAACTGGGTTATGCGCAACGTGCCGCCTGCCTAATCAGTGGCGACACATGCGCGCGCGCCAAGCCTTTTCCCGATCCACTGCTTAAAGCCAGCGAAATACTGAAAATCGCACCGCAGCACTGCCTTTATTTGGGTGATGACAAACGCGATGCTGAAGCGGCACATGCTGCCGAAATGCGCTGCATAATCGCCCGCTATGGCTACCTCAGTGCCCGGGAAGAATTATCCAGCTGGCCTGCCCACGGCGGAATTGATCTGCCACTCCAACTACTGCAATATTTAGCTGATTAAAATAATCATACGCTATGCACCAACACGGTAATTTGCTGATGCCGTGGTCACGCTAGAAGCATGAACCGTGACCCTCCCCGGTAGCCGATCTATAACCGACAACATTAATTCAGCCAATTTTTGGGCGCCCATTCCGCGCCCATCCAACAATTTCAAAATAGCTTAAAGAAAAGTAGTTACACATTGATATTAAATACATTAATTATTGCTTGTGGAATTAAATACAGGATTACCCCCGAGACGCTTGCCTTGTGCGAGAATTTTGTCAACAATGACACCTCCCTATAAGAAACCAATCAGATGCTCAATCAAACGATTACCGATTTTGTAATACCGGCCACTGGAGGGGTAAATTTCAACCTCTCTGACGCACGAGGGAAGTTGCTCGTGATTTTTTTCTATCCCAAAGACGACACGCCGGGCTGTACGACTGAAAGCCAACAATTCCGCGACCTGTATGAAGATTTTTTAAAAGCCGGTTGCGAGGTGGTCGGTATTTCACGCGACAGCGTCGAATCGCATGAAAAATTCAAAACCAAGTTTAGCCTGCCATTCACCCTGCTTGCGGATTCGAACGAATCTGTCTGCGAACTGTTCGGCGTAATGAAATTGAAAAATATGTACGGCAAACAAGTACGCGGCATTGAACGCAGCACTTTCGTACTCGACCAAAACGGCGTTCTCCGTACTGAATGGCGTGGCGTCAAAGTAGACGGTCACGCACAGGAAGTTTTGCAATTCGTACGATCTCTAACCGCATAAGGAGCATCATGGCCTCCCGCAAAACACCGGCTGAAAATCATTCCGTCAAGTTGTTCGTATTGGATACCAATGTGCTTATGCACGATCCAACTAGCCTTTTCCGTTTTGAGGAACATGATATTTATTTGCCCATATTCGTACTGGAAGAGCTGGACAACAACAAAAAAGGCATGACTGAAGTCGCACGCAATGCCCGGCAGGCCAGCCGGTTCCTTGACGCATTAATATGCGAAAGTACCGATAACATTGATGCCGGTGTACCGTTGCAAACACCGGGCAACAAGAGCGCTACCGGACGACTGTTTTTACAAACTCGCTTCATTAACAATGAATTACCTCCCAATATGGCGATGGGAAAAGCCGATAACGCC
This sequence comes from Candidatus Nitrotoga sp., assembly GCA_044337935.1. Taxonomy (GTDB): domain Bacteria; phylum Pseudomonadota; class Gammaproteobacteria; order Burkholderiales; family Gallionellaceae; genus Nitrotoga. The sequence goes on along the minus strand of JBIIMQ010000029.1, from coordinate 5,748 downwards.
ATCCTCGGGGTAGTAATGTTCCTCCATAACCAGCAACCCAAGCGCCCCGTGATTCTGGTCAGCAAGGATATCAACATGCGCATTAAAGCGCGTGCACTGGGGCTGGATGCGCAGGATTATTTTAACGACAAGGTGCTGGAAGATACCGACCTGCTTTACACCGGCGTACTGGCATTACCGCAGGATTTCTGGGAGAAGCACGGCAAGGACATGAAATCCGGGGCACAGGGCGGACACACTTTCTACAATATTCAGGGGCCGTTATGCCGTGACATGCTGCTAAACCAGTTTGTCTATCAGGAAAACGAGAGTAACCCTTTCTATGCCGTCGTCGCGGAGCAAAATGACAACACAGCCATGTTGCGCACTTTAACCGACTACACCCACTCCAAAAACGCCATTTGGGGGATTACTGCACGTAATCGCGAACAAAGTTTTGTGCTCAATCTGCTGATGAATCCGGAAATTGACTTTGTCACCCTGCTCGGCCAAGCCGGTACCGGCAAAACGCTGCTGACACTTGCCGCCGGATTAGTGCAAATGCTGGAGCACAAATTGTATTCGGAAATTATCATGACCCGCGTCACCGTACCGGTTGGCGAGGATATTGGTTTCTTACCGGGCACCGAAGAAGAAAAAATGTCACCTTGGATGGGCGCGCTGGATGACAATCTGGATGTTCTAAACAAACCCAACGAAGACGGTGGCGAATGGGGACGGGCCGCCACACGCGACCTGATCCGTTCACGCATCAAGATCAAATCCCTTAATTTCATGCGTGGACGTACTTTCTTAAATAAATATTTGATCATTGATGAGGCCCAAAACCTCACGCCCAAGCAAATGAAAACACTGATTACACGCGCCGGTCCCGGCACAAAAGTGGTGTGCATGGGCAACATCGCACAAATTGACACCCCTTATCTAACCGAAGGCAGCTCGGGGCTAACTTACGTGGTTGACCGCTTCAAAGGCTGGCGACACAGCGGGCATGTCACCTTGCAAAGAGGGGAACGATCCCGTCTGGCCGACCACGCCGGAGAAGTGCTGTGAGTGATCACGGCTCCGCCATTCTCAATTTCCACTCCCGCCTGAAAATTCAAACGGGAACTTTTAGCCAATTATCTATTTCCAATGCGGCAACATGAGCGAAAAAATCCAAAAAACTGACGCCGACTGGCGCGACGAACTTACCCCGGAACAATATCAAATATGCCGCCAGCGCGGGACCGAACCGGCATTTACCGGTATGTATTGGGATTGTCATGACAACGGACTGTACCACTGCATATGCTGCGGTAACGCGTTGTTCGACTCCGAAGTTAAATACGAATCGGGCAGTGGCTGGCCCAGTTTCTGGCAACCGCACCAGCCCGACAGCGTTGCCGTCAACAAAGATATCAGCCATGGCATGGTACGCGAGGAAGTCGTATGTAGCCGCTGCGATGCTCATCTCGGCCACGTATTTAAAGATGGCCCGCAACCCACCGGGCTGCGTTACTGCATCAATTCCGCCGCGCTCACGCTGGACCGTAAATAAACTCCCCTCAACATAACTGCCACCATGAAATTACTATTTGACCTGTTCCCCGTTATCCTGTTTTTTGTCGCCTTTAAATTATTCAATGTTTATGTTGCAACAGGCACCGCAATTGCCGCCACCGTCGCCCAGATTGGATGGGTTAAATGGCGCCACGGCAAAGTGGACGCCATGCTATGGATAAGCTTTGCCATTATTACCGTATTCGGTGGTGCAACCCTGATTCTTCACGATGAAACCTTCATCAAATTTAAACCCACCATCCTGTATTGGGTATTCGCCCTCATACTGCTGGGTTCCAATCTGCTCTTGAAAAAAAACCTGATGTACACCATGTTGAAGGACAAGCTAACGCTTCCACCCAAAGTATGGAACCAAATCAACATAAGCTGGAGTCTGTTTTTTGTTCTGCTCGGCGTCGTAAATTTGTATTTTGCATTTAACTTCTCAACAGACGCCTGGGTTAATTTCAAACTTTTTGGTGCCACCGGAATGATGCTGGTATTTGTACTGCTGCAAGCCATGGCATTATCCAAATACACACAAGATGACAAGGAATGTAACTAATGCTGTACTCCATTATCGGCCATGATGTACCCGACAGCCTCGAAAAACGGTTGGCAGCTCGGCCCGCACACATTGCCCGCCTGCGAGCCCTGCAAACCGAAGGACGTTTAATTCTGGCCGGCCCTTTCCCGGCCATAGATGCAATTGATCCCGGTGCTGCCGGTTTTTCCGGAAGCCTGATCGTGGCAGAATTTGCCTCATTGGCAGACGCGGAAACCTGGGCACAGGCAGATCCTTACATAACCGCCGGTGTATACGCGCAAGTTCAGGTCAAACCATTCAAGAAAGTACTGCCATGAATCACCCTACCGCCAATCACACAGACAACCGCATCGATCGAATGAACGATCTGCTTGCCAAGCTTCAACCCACCACCCTGGAAATAACCGACGACAGCCATAAACATGCAGGACACGAAGGCGCACGTGGCGGAGGCGGACATTACAACCTCCTGATCGTATCCCCGCAATTTACCGACAAACCTACTCTGGCACGTCACCGTATGATATATTCCGCGCTGGGAGACATGATGAAGCACGATATCCATGCACTGGCCATTGCTGCCTATACACCAGAGGAACTATAATTTTTCGTTAAACTCAACAAGGACAGAACAATGCTGAAATATTCAAAACTTGCCACTATCGCTCTTTTTTCTGCACTCGCAGCCAATCCTGTTTTGGCTCAGGATAAAGCCGTCGCAACTGTAAATGGCGTTGCTATCTCGCAGGCACGCGTGGACATGCATGTCAAAGCTGTTGCCGCACAAGGCAAAATGGACACACCGGAATTACGTACCGCCGTTAAAGATGAATTAATCAACCGCGAAATAATTGCCCAAGAAGCAGCAGCACAAGGCTTGGACAAACAACCCGATATCCTCAGTCAATTTGAATTTGCCAGACAAACCGTTCTTGTTAATGCATTTTTGCAAAATTACATTAAAAATCATCCAATTGGAGAAGACACAATCAAGCAGGAATATGAAAACATCAAACAACTCATGGGAAGCAAAGAATACAATTCACGTCACATCCTGGTAAAAGATGAAAATGAAGCAAAATCCATTCTTGCCCAACTGAAAAAAGGCGCGAAGTTTGAAGATCTGGCTAAAAAACACTCTCTGGATATGGGTTCACGCGACAAAGGAGGCTCTCTGGGTTGGGCGCTTCCAAGCAACTTCATGCAGACATTTGCTGAAGCCCTGGTCGGCCTGAAGAAAGGCGGCATAAGCGCACCAGTAAAATCCGATGCCGGTTGGCACCTGATCAAACAGGAAGATGTACGTGATTTCAAGTTTCCTTCTTACCGTGACGTAAAAGGAAACATCATGCAACGTCTACAACAACAATCCATACAAAAATATGTCGCTGAAATGCGTACCAAAGCAAAGGTTGAATAATTCGATCTAAGCAAAATAAAAGGCGACCGATGGTCGCCTTTTATTTTGACTGATGCAAACTGAAGGAAAGCGGAGAAACAACTTGAACTACCATCTGCGGAATTTTAGGCTGCCCTAAAATTCAAGTTCAGCTAAGAAAATAGTTAGCCTAATGAAAAATAACGATATTATCGATGTACTGACGATACTTACCAATATAGGCCGCATGGGTGGTTTATGAGAATGTTTTCTATATTACGTTCAACTGATATAGGTTGCGGCGCCGAGCGAAGGAAATAGCTGCGCAGTGGCGGTATCACAGACTGCCGCGCTATATGAACAACGGGGTTTTATGATAATGTGCGAAGTGTTTTTCGCGCTGTCGCATAAAGCGGACTTTGATGCGAACAAGCCGACACAACGCTTCGCAGCCTTAAATAAAATCATCACGAATTTTTCCGGAAGGGAGTTGGTTATGAACGTTTTGCTGCTCTTGCCACATTCAATCCGCACCCTCTCCAGTCGAACCGCTCGTTCAAGCGGACATCACGCTTTAAAGAGCAGTGAAGTGCCACGATTCGTTGTGCGTGACGCCGCTTAACTCTGTTACGTACGTACGTTGTGCAACTTAATCTCGGAGGCAGCAATGAACTTGGATGAATTCGTCAAAGAAGTCCTGTCCCAAATCATCTCCGGTATTCGTGGCGCCCAGGAGATCGAAGGTGGAGCCTTTGTCGTTCCGGCAAGCGATGGAGGCCACGACTACGCAAAACATCCAAGGGTGTCATCGAGCGCCCGTATTAAATCCACCATCGTCGATTTCGATATTGCTCTTACGGTCGAAGACTCAAGCAAAGGCTCTGGCGGCGGGGGCCTTAAGGTGTTTGGCATTGGCGCAAATGTCCAGGGTGAACTGGCATCCAAAGACACAACTGTTAGTCGCATTCAATTCGCGGTTCCAATCCTTTTGCCTACAAGTGAGCGCGAGCGGCATAAAGAATTCAAGGCCAAGGGTGAGTAAGTTGCCCAACCCGGCAGTGAGTAGCGCGCCTGAGCAGCTATACCTTGATCTCATGGCGGCGATACGAGATCGTCTGGATGTTATCGACAGGCTAGCATCAAGTTCTGGTGGAGACTTCGCGCGCGCCGAAGCTGCCGCTTTTCATGGTCGGAAGGTTGTCGAGGGCATTGCGTTTGGGTGTCTCGTGGCAACCGAGAATGGCCTAAAACACATCCCTAGAGATGCGAAGGGCCAATGGAATGCCGAGTCCATTCTGAAAAGCCTTGGTTCAAAGCACATCAATACATTTCCGAGCCCGAGCATCATTCGCAATTCGACGGAAGAAGAGCGCAAACGTGACAACGTAAATATAGTGGTTGAGGGAATTCCAGAACGGCGAATCACAAACACCGATTTCATAATCATGTACCAACGGATGCACCGTTGGCTGCACGAGCTGAATCCATACGTTGCCCATGATCGGGTTACGTTCTACTCTCAAAATGGCCAGCAGCTATGGGATGACTTATCAATGATTAACCACTTCATTGAGCGACACTTCATCTCTATTTCTGGGCGTGGTTTCTTCTGCGTTTTACGCGACAGCACTGATAGCCAAACCAAGGTTCTACCGCTATCGAAAGACACAATGAAACGTTCGTGTCCCATGAAACGGTGCCCAACCCATCATTCCACCGGACCTGAGCAAAGCTTAGGGTCTAACACTCCAACAAATTCTGGTGTACTTTACAAATACTGAATTCCACATCTTGAAAAGAAAATGTTGGAATATTAATTCGATTTATAGCATCGCGCTGTTCATTCCCAATAACTGGACAACAATTCATTGAGTTCACTAATTGCGCCTTAATAATCTCAACACAAGCGGATTTATCTACACCACCTCAAAACCTGAGGCGATTTAAAAAGCATGGAACGTCGTTTCAATGTACAAAAAATTCGAATTGTCCTTACGTTCAGGCTCTATTAACCGGGATGTTTTTTTGGTGAAATCGCCCGCCATGAAGTACGTATAACCGACAACCAATCCCATATATTTATTGATTGAATGTTGTACACGCATATCAAATTCCTGACCTATATTTTTGCCACTGTTGCCAGTCTGATCGCGCAGATTCGCTCCGCCACTCCAACGATCCGTGACGCTGGCCAACCTATATCGGTTATATCCAAAATCAAATTTCAACTTACCATCAGGATTAAGCTCAACCCGAACTTTGGAGGCATGAATATTCTCCA
>JBIIMQ010000128.1:0-5180 GCA_044337935.1 Candidatus Nitrotoga sp. | reverse complement strand
CCCAGCAAAGGAACGAGCATCATTGTGAATACCAGCATGCCGGTGGATACAGCCACAATGCTCTTACGACGATTTCTGGCCCACAACAGCAAATTACGATAATGCTCTTGTAATTTGTGCATCCAATCACTATGTTTTTCAGAGAGATCTTTGTTATTTACCGCATAACTCAGCAAGGTAGGCAACAATGTCAGTGTCAATAAAATTGCGCCCAAAAGAGCGAACGTCAGAGTAAGTGCGACGGGCGTAAAAATTTTACCTTCAACGCGCTGAAACGTAAAAATTGGCAGAAAAGCCAATATAATTATTGCCTTGGAAAATAAAATTGGATGCCCCATCTCAACACAGGTTTGCTTTATGAGATGTAAACGCCAGCCATATGTTTGATGCTGCGGTAACGCGTCTACCTTGGCCAGAGCGAGTTTAACCATCAGCGCTTCGATCAAAACAACCGCGCTGTCAATTATGATTCCGAAATCAACCGCACCGAGCGAAATCAAGTTGGCTGACACACCACCATAATCAAGCAGAATAAATGCAACCAACATTGCCAGCGGAATAATCACTGCAACCGCAAGTGCGGCATACCAATTACGCAAGAATAAAATCAGAATAGCGATCACCAACAGTGCGCCAACAATCAGATTCTCACTCACTGTACGAACTGCGTGGTGAACCAAATCCGTTCTATCATAGTAAGGGACAATTTTTACGCCCGGCGGTAATTTTGGTGCAAGTTCGGCGATACGAATTTTTAACGCATTCACAACCTTGTAGGCATTTTGCCCCTTGGTCATCTGCACAATACCTTGCACCACATTGTCGGAATTGTTAAAAGCCACAATACCGGAACGTGGCCGATCACCAATGACCACCTCTCCCACATCGCCAACCAGCACGGTTTTACCATCTTTTGCCGTAATTACCACACGCGCGATATCACTTGTCGTCTTAAACAATCCGACACTACGCACCACCAATGCCTCGTCACCCCGGTTCAATATGCCGCCACCATCATTGCTACTATTATTACCAATGGCTTGCGCCACCTGATCAAGGGTTACATTGAATTTACGCAACAGAAAAGGGTTGATATGAACTTGATATTCCTTCACCGTCCCACCAAAACCAACCACATCCGCCACACCGGGAACCTGACGAAACGCTGGCCGTAATACCCAATCCTGTAATGCGCGCACTTCATTCGGCGGCATGTCCTTGGGCGCATCCAACACATAGCGATACACCTCCCCTACCGCATTAGTGAGAGGCGCCAGACTAGGTTGAACGCCCGGTGGCAAAGTAACACTCAGCAATTTTTCCAACACTTGTTGGCGTGCAAAATAATCATCGGTGCGGTCAGAGAAAGTAAGTGTAATTACAGACAATCCTGTAATCGAGACAGAACGCAATTGAGTCATACGTGGAACACCACTCATTTCGCGTTCAATCGGTAACGTTATGCTGCGCTCCACCTCTTCCGGAGCCTGCCCTAAGGCTTGAGTAACGATCTGCACCTGCACATCCTGCACATCGGGGAATGCCACAATAGGAATATTTTCAATGGCTTGCCAACCGGCGATGATCAGCAAGCCCACAGCAGCAAGCACAAATACCCGCTGCTGCATCGCAAAAGAAATTAACTTATCTAACATCTGATTAGAGTCGACCTTTAATTAGCATCGGCATTTAGTTATGTCCGGCGTCGCCCGATATTCCAAGCTCGGAATTAAGTAACAATGCACCACTTGTAACCACACGCTCACCTGCCTGTAAACCCTCTTTGACATAAGCATAATCACTTCCCTGCAAACCCAGCGTTACCCGGCGCCGCTGCAATACGCCGGGGGATTGTTCCACAAATATGTAACTGAACAAGCCTTGAGTAACTATGGATGTATTGGGGATGCGCGGATATTTGGATTTCCCGTTTGCAACTGGAGTAACACGTGCAAACATTTCAGGTTTCAATTTAAGAAGCGGATTTTCCAATTCACAACGTACTTGTACACGTCTGGTAACCGGATCCAGCACACCGCCAATAACGGTGACTTTACCCTGAAAAACTTCGCCCGGATAAGCATCCACCTCGACGGAAACCAGATCGCCCAAATTTATTTTATCAAGCTGCCTTTCGGGTAAATCTATATGCACCCAAAGATGAAGCGGATCGGTAATGACAAACAATGGATTAGCGGCATCTATCCTAACCTCACTTCCGGCGTTAACCTGACGTTCGCTAATTGTGCCATCTATCGGTGCACGTAAAACGAAATGGCCGGCAACGGCAGACACATCCGCATTCAAGTTCTTCAATCTTGCCGAAGCTCGTAAAAATTCCGCATGAGCCTGTTGCCAATCAGCAGCAGCAGCTTCCACCTCTTTCCGGGGAATTCCGTTAATTTTGTATAACTGCTTTGTCCGTTCATAAATTTCTTGTTTACGTAACAAGTCTGCGTTGGCCTTTACATTGTCGGCCGTTGCCAAAGCAAAATCAGGGGAATCCAATACCAGTAAATGCTCCCCTTTTTTTATTTTCATGCCCACTTCAGATGATATTTTTACAACGCGACCGGCAAGCGGAGAAAAAACACGGGCGGTAAGATTGTCATTATAAGCAATATGCCCGTTTAACGGCTCTACCAACGGCTCGGGAAACATATCGACAGTTTTTATTTTTAAAAACGATAGTTGTGGTGCATTTGCGGCAAACCGTAACTGGTCTGATGCCGCGTGAACGGTCGGCTTCTCCGGACTATGCACCACATTGGGAGCACTATATTTATTCCACCCCCAATAACCCGCCGCAATCACTGCGGCAATCACGGGAAGAAGTAATAAAATTTTTTTATATCGTTTAATCATGGAACACTTTTCTCATTTTGTGAGACTAGCGATGGCATCGAATTAGCATCTGCCTGCGACTTGGAACGATTCCACCACCCCCCCCCAAGTGCTTGGTACAACGCCGCCGCATCACCAAAACAATTTGTTTTGGCCTGAATCAGATTAATTAAAGATTGCTGATAATTTTGTTCAGCAGCCATCACCGTTTGATAACCCACATATCCCAGATTGTATTGTTTACGGGTTATTTCAGCCGTTTCTTTCAGCGCCTGTTCGGATCGTACAGAAGCCTTTAAAAAATCGGCATCCGACTGAATGGCATACAAGGTGTCAGCCACATTTTGGAAAGCGGTAATTACTACATTCCTATAATCTGCACTAGCCTGCACCAAGTATTCTCGTGCCGCACGCTCCTTGGCTTTTAAAGTCCCGCCATCAAACAACGTTTTGGAAATACTCCCCAGCAACGTGAAAAACGGGCCGCCCGACTGAAACATCCAGCTTGGAGTTGATGCCATTCCCCCGATTGCACCGGTTATTGCAAACTGCGGCAATCGGCTAGCGACAGCCACACCGACTTCCGCACTGGCAGAGTGCAGCTGCTCCTGCGCTGCCCGTATATCGGGACGCTGCTCAACTAGCTGCGATGGGAGGCTTATCGGAAGTTCCTGCGGTAAATGAAGTGATGCAAGCTCAAATTTTTCCGGTACATCCTCGTTGGGTAAATTACCCGCCAGGGCACGGATCAAATCCCGTGTTTGTTCAAGATGCATTTTCATTGGAATAAGTGCTTGTTCTGCCTGTGCTTTCACCGATTCCTGGGAAGCCACATCGATCTTCGCAATAAAACCGAGTTTAAGCTGCTTACGCATAAGCTCGAGATTTTCGCTGTGATAATTAATAATTTTCTGCATTACATCAATTTGACTGCGTAACGAAGCTTCCTGCAAAGCAGCCGCAACAACATTTGAAGCAAGTGTGATGTAAGTGGCTTCCAATTGAAAACGCTGCGCATTTAATTGGGCTTGAAGGGATTCAATCTGCCGACGGTTGCTACCAAAGACATCCGGCACATAACCAACCGTTAATTGCGCAATGTGATAATTGTAATAAACCGGCCCGACAAATATAGGGCCTGCAGGGTTTGAAACAGTTTGAATGTTCCGGCCATTCCCCTGTAAACCCAATGCATTTCCCCCATTGTTACCGCTCAGTTTGTTACGGGATGGCGCATAATTGACACCTAGAGTAGGGTAAAAAAATCCCTCTTGTGCAATAACATTCTGTTGTGACCGGCGCAAAGCTGCCTGGGCGGATTGAATCGTCGGGTTAGCCTTGAAAGCCCGTTCAATTAAAGAATTAATTTGGGATGATTGAAACATCGTCCACCAATCAAACGGAATGGTTGCCGACGCATTATATTTTTGTAAATCTCCCGACTTGCCTGATGCCGCAGCAGTTTCTGGATGCTGGGACTGGGGGGTATAACCGGTAGCCGAAGGAGGCTCGGGTTTTTTGAAATCAGGCCCCACTGCACAGCCACTCAGCAAAGCCGATAACACAAGTGCAGCCCCGCAAAACGGACTCTTCATCAAAAGCCTTCCAGTTACCCGCCCAATTATTCGATACTGTTTAATCGTTAAGGCCAGACTGATGTAGACAAAGTTTAACGTAGTAATTAACAACAATTTTCGTTCCAGACATTCCAAAAAATCAAATCATATCAATTCACCAGCACATTACTCGGACATTATAGCCCAAAGTGCATTTTTCACTTCTTCCCTGATTTACAGCCGATTCAACATTTAGAAATTGCACAAGATAACCACATACATCAAGCAAAACTCACCCGCATCACTAACTTAATGTATCACCGAACGATATGGGAACACATTACCACCTCCATTATTTATTCAGAAACTGAAATACACGGTAAAACCCGCTTTATTCGTTGCGTTATATTTTTTCAAATTGCTGATAATCGCCATGGTCAGTGGAGCAATATGTCATGGCAGAAGATAGCGATCTCGAAAAATCAGAACAACCCTCACAACGACGCCTGGATCAGGCACGTGAAGAAGGTCAGGCAGCGCGCTCACGCGAATTGTCGACTTTTTCTGTGCTATTTGCGGGTGGTGCCGGATTGTGGCTAATGAGTTCATCGCTATCGTCCCAATTAATCAAGCTAATACGTGACGGACTAACGCTCGATACCACACTGGCATTCAATGACCATTTATTACTGCCCCGCTTATACACACTATCAATGGAAGTTCTGGTGACATTTCTGCCCTTGTTATTGTTACTGCTGGTCACTGCCGCGTTTTCTCCAC
>JBIIMQ010000127.1:0-5206 GCA_044337935.1 Candidatus Nitrotoga sp. | reverse complement strand
GGCCTTATCGAGTTGCTTGCCAACCGCTCCCATAGAGTCCAGGAACGTACTGAATTTTTTGTATACCTTGGCGGCTCGTTCTGCCAGTTCCGCGGTATGAGTGTTCTGTTCTTCAAATCTCCAGAGTTGCCGAACAATATTAAGGCTGGTAAGCAACGTGGTCGGTGTGGCAACCAGAACATTCTGCTCGATTGCCTTTTGGAATAACGTTTCGTCGGCGCGTAACGCCTCGACAAATGCGGATTCAATTGGAATGAACATGAAGACCATCTCAGGGGAATTTATACCGGGCAATTCGAAATAATTTCGGTCAGATAGCTCTTTCATTCTGCTGGAGATAGCTGCAATATGTTCTTTCAAAGCCGACTGACGCTCCACCTCTCCTTCCGCATTAACATACCGGGTGTAGGCATTGAGCGATACTTTTGAATCGATGACTAAATGTTTTTCCTGCGGAAGATAGATTATTACATCTGGCCTACTTTTGCCTGTCGCGGTGTTAAAGCTCACTTCCCGGCGATATTCTTTATCGGATCTCAATCCCGAACGATCCAGGATGTTCTCCAATACCATTTCTCCCCAATTTCCCTGCATCTTGGATTGGCCTTTAAGCGCTGTTGCCAGACCATGCGCTTCCTCGGTTATCTGCCGATTCAAATCTTTTAATTGATTTAACTCGGCCTTGAGCATTACCTGTTGCTCAGTATCTTTGAGATGAATATCCTCAACCTTGGCCTTGAATTCATGAATTTGAGTTTTCAGCGGCCCAAGTAACGCGCTAATATTCACTTGATTCTGTTCGGTAAAACGTTTGCTCTTATCTTCCAGAATTTCTCCGGCCAGCGACTTGAACTGATTCGATAGCTGCTCACGAGCATCAGTCAGCAACTGTAATTTTTCCTGCGATTGCTGGCGCTCGGCATTCAAACTTGATGTAAGTTCGGATATCTGGATATTTAAACGATTAATATCCAATGTTAGTAAATTACTTCGATCACCCAGCGCAAGGCGTTCCTGCTGAAGCTGCAAAATAAGCTCGGATTGTGACGCAATCGTCGAGTTGTCCCGCCCCATCTTTTCTCGAACATCAGCAATGGTTTGGTTAAGTACGTCCTTCTCATGGATTGCCTTCAGAAGCTCGGCCTCAAGTGCGGGAACCCGATCCGCACGTTCTGCCAATTGAGCACGTTCATCTCCCGCTATATCCAGCTGATCACGCCAGGACATTGCTTGCACGTGCAAATCAGCAAGCTCAGTAGCCAAACGCTTTGAATCATCCTGTGAGGCGATCAATCGCTCATTTAGTGTGGCAATTTCAACCTGACACTTGCCTTTTTCCTGTATCTCAGTAGCCAAATTACGATTAAGCAAAATAAGCCAGATAACCCCTGCGACAACTAGTAATGATGCAACACTATAAATTAGCAGATCCATTAATACTGATTTCCTCACCCTTACGGGCATTAAATATCATTGCCGATATATGGGCAATAATTTGATACTAGCCAAGATACATGCTGTTCACAGGCCACCGGAACACATTGGGATCAACATACATGGCAATTAACAAAGGCATTGTTTGGCAATTATTTTTGAATTGATTAAAATACCATCATTTTCGTACGAATATATTTTGAATCAATTTTAAAATTAAAGTCCAATGAATGAGTTCTGTCATTATTGTCGAATATGTTAAGGAATAATTCTCTGGAAACCAACTTTAATTATCAATTATCAAAATCAAACAGGCAAAATGGCACACATAGATGTACAGTCATAGTCACCTGTAACTTAATTTTAAGGAAATAGAGTGGAAAAGAACGAGAAGGAAGTTGCTAAAGACTATTGGGAAAATCAGGCTAAAACCTATAAAGGTTCGCATCTAGCGTCATGGAGTGATAATTTCATGATAGAGCTTGAAATAGAAGCGATAAGTGAACATATTTCAAGCGGAAATCACGTTCTGGATGTAGGGTGTGCCAACGGATATTCCGCATTCCAACAACTGGAGCGGCACAGAGATGTTGGCTCGATCACCGGGGTTGATTTTGCCGAAAACATGATTAAACAAGCCAACCTGTTGAAAAAAGCTCAGTGGGTCGGCGATATCATCAAATTTGAAGTAGGCGATATTAATGCCCTGCAATTCCCGGATGATACGTTCGATGTGGTATACGCCACTCGAGTGGTCACCCTCATGCCCACATGGGAAGAGCAGCAAGTTGCCATTAATGAATGTCTGCGTGTCGTTAAACCGGGCGGAAAAGCTATTTTTTCCGAGCCTTTTCTGGAACCGTTTAATTTGCTTAATGCATTGAGGCAGCTCAAAGACATGCCCCCGTTAATTGAACATGACTCAAATCGATTCTTCAAAAAAGCGGTTTTGGAAGAATTCTTCACCCAAAAAGGCATGTCGTTCAAAGTAAATGAATTCTCATCGATTTATTACCTGGGTTCAAGATTCTTGAGAGAGTTGGTAACTGACCCTTCCGCATATCCAGGCTTCAACCCGATTAACCGCATTTTCTTTGATATAGAAAAAGATTTTTCCGGCGGCGGTTTTGGTATTCAGCAGGCTTATATTGTTACCAAATAAAAAGTATATTGCATGACACAGACCAGAATCGAGCACGACACGTTCGGCCCCATTGAGGTTGCTGCGGATCGGCTTTGGGGAGCGCAGACACAGCGTTCGCTTGAGCATTTCCATATTTCCTCCGAGCGTATGCCGGAGGAACTTATTCTTGCGCTCGCTATGGTTAAGCGTGCCTGTGCGCTGGTCAATCGTGATTTAAACCTGTTAAGCACGACCAAGGCGGACGCTATTGTACGGGCGGCGGACGAAATACTGGCCGGGCAACATGCGCAGGAATTTCCACTTTCTGTCTGGCAAACAGGTTCGGGTACTCAGACCAATATGAACCTGAATGAGGTACTCGCCAACCGTGCTTCTGAACTGCTCGGCGGAAAATGGGGGAAAGATCGTCTGGTACATCCCAATGATGATGTAAATCTCGGTCAATCGTCGAACGACATTTTCCCCACTGCCATGCACGTCGCAGCCTGTCTTGGCATTACCCGATCCCTGCTTCCCGCACTACGCAACCTGCGTTCAACACTGGATGAAAAATCCAATAATTTCAACGAGATCGTTAAAATTGGACGCACACATTTACAGGATGCGACCCCGCTAACGCTTGGACAAGAGTTTTCCGCTTATGTGATGCAATTGGATCATGCCGAATCCATGATTCAAGTGACCCTGCCCTCGCTTTGTGAATTGGCCGCAGGAGGGACAGCTGTTGGTACCGGCCTCAATACACATGCCGAATTCGGTGAACGTGTTGCCGGTGAGCTTGCCCGCAGTATCGGTTTGCCATTTAAAAGCGCTACCAATAAATTTTCAGCGCTGGCTGCACATGATGCTTTGGTGGCTGCACATGGCATGCTTAAAACGCTAGCTGCCGCTCTCATGAAAATTGCCAACGACATCCGCTGGATGGCTTCGGGACCGCGTTCCGGTTTTGGAGAGATCAGCATTCCGGAAAATGAGCCGGGAAGTTCGATTATGCCGGGTAAGGTTAACCCTACTCAGTGCGAAGCACTGACAATGCTATGTTGTCAGGTATTGGGTAATGACGTTGCAATTAACATAGGCGGCGCTTCCGGAAATTTTGAGCTCAACGTTTTTAAGCCGCTTATTATTCACAATTTCCAGCAAAGTGTACGCCTGCTTGCCGACGGAATGGCCAGTTTCGATGCTCACTGCGTACAAGGTATTCAAGCCAATCGCGAGCGTATCGCGGAACTACTGGAACGCTCACTCATGCTGGTAACCGCCTTAACGCCACATATCGGTTATGACCGCGCCGCCGAAATTGCGAAGCAGGCGCACCGGAATGGCGGTACACTGAAGCAAGCGGCATTAACTATGGGTTATGTGACTGAAGAACAATTCGATAGCTGGGTACAACCGGCAAAAATGACATGATTTTAATGTCAAATCAGCTTGGTATCGCCTATTCTTCAACCAGATGTTGAGTTGGATATAGAACATCTATAAAGCCGAACTGGCTTAAATCGCGAATACGCATGGGATAGAGAATTCCGTCCAAATGATCACACTCATGCTGAACTACACGGGCATGAAAACCACTTACCGCACGGTCAATTAATCCCCCATATTCATCACGTCCCTGATAATGGATGGATTGAAAACGTGGTACCAATCCGCGCATTCCGGGCACACTCAGACACCCTTCCCATCCCTCCAACTTGTCCGGATTCAGTGACAAATCCGTATGCGGATTAACCACACTTAACGGACTGCCCGATTTTGATAACGGGGTAATCACGGGATTGATTAGTACCGTTTCCGGCACGACCTCCGCATCGGGATAACGAGGATTAAACCGTACACCAAAAATCACGACCCGCAGATTTATACCTATCTGGGGTGCGGCCAGTCCCGCTCCGTCCAGCGACTGCATCGTGTCACGCATATCGACCAGTAACTCGTGCAATTCTGGCGTATTGAAATTAACGACTTCTTCCGCACAACGCAACAGACGCGCATCGCCCATGCGCAATACTTCCCTAATCGCCATCAGGATTCACCACGCATTCAAGAATATTGCACACCCGCGCCATGGCGGGTTGAGCCACTGCACTGATGATTTCCAAATTTACGCTGTCTCGGCTATTACCGCGCCCGGCGGCATAATTCACTACCACCGCAATCGCGGCGTACTTCAAACCAAGTTCTTTGGCCAAGGCAGCTTCAGGCATTCCGGTCATACCCACCATATCTGCACCGTCACGCTCCAGACGATTAATCTCCGCCGCAGTATCCAGACGCGGACCTTGCGTAGCGGCATATACGCCACCATCCAAACAAGGGACGTCAGCACATCTGCCGGCCTCTAAAATTTGCTGGCGCAATTCCTGACTATAAGGCTGGGTAAAATCAATATGCGTTACCGAGCAATCACGACCGTCAAAATAGGTAAATTCGCGCCCATAGGTGTAATCAATAATCTGGTCCGGCAAAACAATAACACCGGGGATCAGATCCGCACGGACTCCCCCGACTGCAGCAACTGAAATGATGCGCTGAGCCCCCTGTTCCTTTAGCGCCCATAGGTTGGCGCGATAATTTACGCTGTGCGGAGGAATCTTGTGGCCATATCCGTGACGTGCAATGAAC
>JBIIMQ010000126.1:0-5224 GCA_044337935.1 Candidatus Nitrotoga sp. | reverse complement strand
TATCGTCGCCCACAGCGAAGGGTATTCACTGCGATGCTCTTGCACCAGACGGACTGCTCGTTCTTTTACTTCGGGGGAATATTTGTTTGTCTTGTTCATGGCTCCATTCTCTCAAGATTTGGAGCCTTCCCAAAACACGGGGTGATTCAGACTGCTTGATGGCAAGTATGGTTCTCGATGACGATGAGCTTCGATGTACTTCTGTTGCGGGTCACAAATTGCCTGTCGGTAGTGATTTTGCGGCAACGTTACTTGAAGACATCGGAGATTCCTCTGTCGTTATTGGCCTCGTTACCCGCAACGCACTGTCTTCCAGCTGGGTTCTGTTTGAGCTTGGTGCCACATGGGGTGCTAAGAAGAACATGAAGCCTTTGGTAACAGACGAAGTCGACCTCAAGATGCTTCCTGGTCCGGTTTCTGGTCGGCATGTAGCGCGAATGGCCAGCCGCAGTGATGTCGCCCAGTTCTTAGAGGAAATTACAAGTTTGATCGCAGCTAAACCACGCTCAGCAGCAAAGGTAAATAAGGCCATTGAGACGCTTCTTACAGCTCACCACGAACACGTTGCGTTACAGGCGCATTCAACGAGCAAAGGAAAGGTAGAAGCAAAGGCTAAAGAACCAACGTTTGCCGGAGTACCGTTTTCCGAACTCGTAAAGATTCTTGGAAATGAGACCGTCACGGTTCCCACCGCTCATAACAGTGGGAAGGGTGATGTTAAGACAACGTTGTTTGATCTGTTCATGGGGAATGCAAAGACCATATCAAATGGACTTCAAAGCAATTACGATGAAGGCACCCCCGCCCATTTTCTTTACCATGATGTTGCTCTCCGCTTGCTCTCCTACGGCCTTGTCTGTTTCGACAAAGTGCCTGCCGCCCAAGCGAAGTGGTTCAAACGACTTGTTGTAAGTCCAGAGGGACACAAGTTCATCCTCCAGTACAAGCGTACCGCAAGTGCAACTGAATAGGGCGCTCAAAAAATGGGGGCCAGTTACCGTCTTGAAAGTCAACATTGCGGCCAGCAAACTGACATCAAATGGCTGCCCCGATTTGACCACCCGGTAAATAAAATGCGCCAGTTTGTGCATCACCGCTCCCACCACCGCCTTGGGTGCCAGCCCCGTAGTACTCAGCCTATCTCCGAAAGTCCGTAGAACTGGATTGTGCTTACTCGCTACCAGTCCCGGCATATACAAAGCCCGTCGCAAGTCTATATGGCCAGTACGTCATCATGGTGCGACCTTTAACCGAGCTGCCTGGCAAACGCTGCCATAGCGTCACGCCGATGAATGCCGCCAGCGCCTTGGCATTTGCACAACGCCGAACACACCTGCGTCCTGCAACACCGCTGGACAATATCCCAAACCTCATAACTTGAATGGCGTTTTAATGATATGCGCACCGGCCGCTGTCATTCTGGGCTGTGGCTTCCACGCATGGCCATATATCACTTCAAAAGTCGCGGGCAGTTTGCCATTTTTCCGGAAGCGTTCGTAATTCTCCTGCAGTGCCAGCCACGCCGACTTGCCCATCATGCCGCGCCCCCGTCCGGCAGTTGCGTTGTGCGCACCTATGTTGCGCAAGTCCTGCATGACCGCTTTCACATCATCATAAGTCAGCGTAATAATTTCCATGTCCATCACAGGTGCGGCAAATCCGCTGGCCTTCAGCATATCGCCAATGTCGTGCATGTCCGCGAAACGATTGACATGCCTGTTCCCATCCACGCCGTGAAATGCACCACGTAATTCCTTGAGCGTATCCGGGCCGAAAGTGCTGAACATCACCAGACCTTCCACCTTCAAAACACGATGTAATTCGCTGAAGGTAACGAGCAAATCGTTGCACCATTGCAAGGTCAAATTCGACCATACCAGCTCAATACTGTTGGCTGCCAGCGGCAGCGTTTCAACATCGGCACAGACGTAACTATGCTTGCCGCTATCGAATAATTTGCGCCACCAGCTCAACCTGCTGCGCGACACATTAAGCATACTGATCGCCATATCCAGCGCCAGCAGATACGCCGCTGGATAGCGCTGCGACAGCTGACGCGTGCCCCAGCCGGTACCGCTGCCCACATCCAGCACGGATGCCGGTTTCTGCTTTATATAATCCAGCCGTTCCAGCATGCGGCTGCACACCTCACGCTGCAATACCGCAGCAGCATCGTAGCCATTGGCCGCGCGATTAAAAGCCATCCGCACCTGACGTTTATCAATCAGAAAATCATCCATTTAAAAATGTCCCGATTCGTTGCACAAAAATTTCCGGGTGCGATAAAAACGGCGCATGCGACGCGCCCTTGATACAGAACAACTGCGCACTGGGCAATTGCTGCGCGAGATAGCCCGATGCTGCGGGTGAAGCCAACACATCACGCTCGCCTGCAATAACCAGAGTAGCCTGGGTAATTTGCGGCAACACCGCACGCAGATCGGTATTGCGCAATATTTCCAGTCCGCCGCGCAATGCCGCAATATTCGGTTCACCGCGACGAGCAAGCCGGACGCGCAAATCCGCCAACAACTCGCGTTCCTGTTCGCTACCGCGCACCTGCAATGCCATAAACCGCTTCAACGTCAATGCATGATTTTCCAGCAATGAAACAGAAAATTCATGCAAGGTATCCGCCGGCATTGCATATTCCCAATCGCTACGCTGTACAAAGCTGGGTGTGGTCGCAACCAGCACGAGCTTGTCTATCTGGTGCGGCACATCGTGCGCCCAGCGCAACGCAATCTGCCCGCCGAGCGACCAGCCGCATAATGCCAGCGGCTCATCGTGATGTTCGGTATGCCAAAATTCGGATAACCGCTGTACCAACCCATCCAAATCATATTGCGCGATGATCGGGCTGGCACCGATTCCCGGTAAATCCACGCAATGCACGCGAAAGCGTTGCGCAAGCTGTACCGCCACGCTGCCCCAAATGCCGCAGTCCATCCCCCATCCGGGTATCAATAACAACGGCGCACCGGCACCACAACTTTCAATGTGCAAGCTCATGCAAGGCCGAAATTAATTGCGCCACATCCTGTTCGGTATGTGTCGCCGATAGTGAAATGCGAAGTCGCGCTGTTCCCTGAGGAACGGTTGGTGGACGAATGGCCGGCACCCAGATACCCCGTGTGCGCAGTGCTTCGCTCAAGGCTACCGCATCATCGTTATTACCAACCAACAGCGGCTGAATAGGCGTTTCTGAATGCATCAACGTCCACGGCAGTCCGGCCAGACCGGTACGCAACTGCGCAACCCGTTTCAAAATTTGTGTGCGCCGCCATTCTTCATTCTGCAATAAATGCAAACTGGCCAGCACCGCACAGGACAGCGCAGGCGGGCTGGCTGTGGTGTAAATATAAGTGCGCGCATTCTGCACCAGCGTATCAATCACCACCTGTTCCGCTGCAACAAAAGCACCGGAAACACCTGCCGCCTTACCCAGCGTCGCCATATAAATGACGCGCGGCGCGACTGAATTCCCGTGATGAAATAATGAACCGCGCCCCTGTTCACCCAATACTCCAAAGCCGTGCGCATCATCCACCAGCAACCAGGCATCATGCTGCTCGCACAGCGCCAGCAACTCCGGCAACGGCGCAAGATCGCCATCCATGCTGAATACCGCATCGGTAATTACAAATTTTCGGCCGTTATTTGACTGCGCCAATAATTGCGCGAGATGTGCCATGTCGTTGTGACGATAACGGTGCACCTGCGCGCGTGACAACAACATGGCGTCATTGAGTGATGCGTGATTCAGCTTATCGGCATAAATACTATCGCTCCGGCCAACCAACGCTTGCACCGCGCCAAGGTTAGCCAGATAACCGGAAGAAAATAATAATGCTGCGGGCTTACCGACGAATGCGGCAAGTGCCTGTTCCAATGCTTCATGGACGCTGAAATGGCCGCTGACCAAATGGGATGCGCCTGCACCTAATCCAACCTGTTGCATTCCCGTCTGCAAAGCGGAAAGCAACTGCGGGTGATTCGCCAAACCGAGGTAATCGTTGCTGGCAAAAGACAATACCGATTTGCCCTCTACCGTGACGCGTGTGCCTTGCGCACCTTGCAATTCGCGGCGATGGCGCAAAAGCCCTTGGGCTGTGCGGGCATCCAGTTCATCCTGAAGCACTTCAAAAGGCATTAAATTTTTCCATCACAGGCAAAAAAGTTCAACCAATGCCTACTAATCTTTTGCCGCGAGCGGATACATACCCAATTTATCAAGCAGAGCGCGATCGCGTTCCACCTCCGGATTGCCGGTAGTCAACAACTGGTCACCGTAAAATATGGAGTTGGCGCCCGCGAGAAAACATAAAGCCTGCACCGCTTCGCTCATTTGCTGTCGCCCGGCAGACAAGCGCACACGCGCTTTCGGCATAGTGATACGCGCCACCGCGATGGTGCGTACAAAATCCAACGGATCCAGCGCTTGGGTGCCAGCCAGCGGCGTGCCTTCCACCTGCACCAGCATATTGATGGGCACACTCTCGGGATAAGGATCAAGGTTGGCCAATTGCGCGATCAAACCGGCGCGCTGGGCAAGGCTTTCGCCCATGCCCACAATGCCGCCACAGCACACATTCAAATCTGCGTTGCGAACCCGCTCCAGCGTGTCCAGCCTGTCCTGATAATCCCGCGTGGTGATAATTTTGTCGTAAAACTCGGGCGCAGTATCCAGATTGTGATTGTAATAATCCAGCCCGGCGTCTTTTAACTGCTCGGCCTGACCTTCTTTCAGCATACCCAGCGTAGCGCAAGTTTCCAATCCCAACGCTTTAATCTCGCGCACCATATTTAACACCGGTTCCAGATCACGCTGCTTGGGACCGCGCCAGGCAGCGCCCATACAAAAACGGGTCGCCCCGGCATCTCTGGCGGCACGGGCAGCCGTCAACACATCATCAAGCTCCATCAATGCCTGATTTTTTACGTTGGTATCATGGCGCGCAGCTTGCGGACAATAGCCGCAATCTTCCGAACAGCCGCCGGTTTTAATGGACAACAAAGTGGACAACTGTACCGCGTTGGGATCGAAATGCTCACGATGCACCTGCTGTGCGCGATAGAGCAAATCGGCAAACGGCAGCCCGAACAACGTCTCAACTTGTGCAAGGCTCCAGCGCTGCACTGCACTGGATGATTGAGGGGAAACCGAAGATTTGGAGGGGCGAGTAACGTGAACAGTATGAGTCGTCATGGCTTGCAGTCTAAT
>JBIIMQ010000106.1:0-6865 GCA_044337935.1 Candidatus Nitrotoga sp. | reverse complement strand
CCTTCCGGGTTTTTGATAATGGAGAAAAAGTATCAACCGTCTGGACGGCTTTAGATGGACGTATGTATCTGACGGTTTGCACCCCATTCAAGGATATAGAGAAAGGCGATTTGGTCATGGAAATGGCTTTGGATATCACCGACCTTGAAAAGGCCAAGAAGGAAGCGATTCTGGCTCGAGAAGTTGCTGAAAAATCAAACAAGGCTAAAGACGACTTTCTTACACAAATGAGCCATGAATTTAGAACACCCCTGAATGCCATTATGGGGTCTTGTCAAATATTACAAATGAATGAATATCCTCGTGCGGAGCAAATGGTTTGGATAGATGAGATCTATAAGGCGGGCACTCATTTATTGGGATTGATTGTCAATATTTTGAATTACTCTAGCATTGATGATGGTACGGCTCAGATGAATATGACATTTTTGAAAGTTAACAATTTGATCGGGGAAGCTATAGAACTCTTTCAAATGTTGGCCGATGAAAAGGGTATTACCATCAGTACCAATATTTGTTCACAGGATTGGTATGTCATTGCTGATCCAGTCTGGTTAGAACGAACTCTGTCAAACCTGATTTCCAATGCGATAAAGTTCAATCATAAAGGTGGGTCGGTTTCAATATCCCTGAGTGCTGTTGAAGAGCAAGTTCAGATTGTGGTAGCCGATACAGGAAATGGAATTCCTGCAGAACATAGAGATAAAGTATTTGAACCATTTTTCCGCTTAGAGAGAGACGTTAACTTAATTCATGGGGTCGGCATTGGTTTGAGTATGGCCAAAAAACTGTTGAGAAAATGGGTGGGACGATCGTTTTGGATAGTGAGTTTGGGAAAGGTACCCGGGTCTGCGTGTCATTTCCTTCACGAATTCCAAGGGAGATATAGTGGCCCCGAGTTTTTCGGACAGTGCATTAAGATGGAAGCCTGCTGTAAAAAGGAGCAGGTTATGAGTGAATCGAAGTGTATGAATTTCAGTGGTAAATTCAAGGCCAAGGTGGCCATTGAAGGGATGCATAGCATCAAAACGGTGAATGTTTTGGCCAGAAATCTGGGGTGCATTCCACTCAAATTGGTTTGTGGAAGAAGGAATTGCAGGAGCAGGCAGGGGGTATATTCGATGCCAAGCGAGGAACAAAATCAGGTATCAAGCAGGAGGTAGGATCACCTCTGCCGTCCCCTCACCCCACCGTACATGCGGCTCCCCACATAGGGCGGTTCATTAAACGTGCTGGAAACGTTGCTGTGTATCCAGCGCGGTAGCTACCGTCTTTAACGTCAAGCATTCTTCAAATAATCGTGTTGATACGGCTGTTGAGTTTTGAGTACGCCAAAGCATAAATGCACCAGCTTACGCATTGCGGCACCGAGGGAGGACATCTTGGACTTACCTCGGGTAAGCAGGCATTCATAAAACTGTAGAAGTTCAGACTTAATCTGACAGTAAGGTCTTGCCAAAGGGTGGCATCCCCTTTATTTTTCTTCATTTTATCTGTCGATTTGACGCCGATGTTCGGGCATCCTTTGATCAACGTGCCAGCGATCTAATGTAATGAACGAGTTGCCATACCTGCTCGTCAGATAGACCAGCGAATGACATCATGCCGGTTCCCGGTGAACCATTCTTGATGACCCAGAATAGCTGACCATCGGGAATGTCCTTCATCATCGCGTTGCAGGTAAAGTTTCTTGGTGAAGGAGACAGCGATGCGCCCATGACACCTTTTCCGTCGCCTTTATCCCCATGGCACATTGCACATTTGATGGGTTTGGCCAATTTCGAAAAGAGTGTCATTCCGGCCTGAGTTGCACCGGCAGACGCAGGAATGGGGTTGGTCATGACCAAGAAATCTGCCGGTGCTTTCACCGTTTTGCGCGGCTGTACACAGGCTGCCGACTTAGCATCGACCGAAGCGGCCGCCATTTCTGGTGCACCTTTAAACGTCGCTTTCAAGTAGGCAATTACATCAGCTACGCCCTGTTGACCAATGGTCAGGTTCCAATAGGGCATATTCTCGGACTTCCCTATTGCAGGGCCACCGTGATTAATCACGTTGTACAGGTAATCCATAGGCAGCTTCTCAAATGGAATATTGGCATGAATTGCCGGCTTTGGATTTAAACCAGATGCCGCCGGCCCATCACCTTTACCTGTCGCCCCATGACACTGTGAACAATACTCTTTGTAGATGACTTTGCCGCGACCGACACTGGCCATGCCGAATTCCGGACTGGTCCATGGTTCGTAATATTTGAAATCATTCACGCCCTGTGTCATTAAATACCCGATCACAGCGCGAAGCTGTGGTTCCGTCGCATCGGCCAGAAACTCGCCGCTGTGCGGCACAAAGTCTTGTGGATTCAGCCCAAAACGGAAGAGCCAATCTTGATCATATCGCTGTCCGGATGCCTGGAGCGCTGCACTTTGCTGCCCCCCGATGATTTTTCCACTCTCATCAACTGTATGACAGCCGCGACAAGCATGAGCCTTGACGGCCGCTCCACCAAACTCGGCCTCAAACTTTGTTACTTTCGAGAGATCAAACGCGCCGACTTTAACTCGTGGATCCTTGTTATGCTCAGCGAAATAATCAGCGATAGCGTTCGCTTCGGATTCGGTGATAACCGGATGGTTGGTCGGGCCGTCGTTTAAATCCCAACGATAACCCTTGGCGTAAAGTGGAGCTTCCTTACCGGTTAACCAGCCAATTAACCAAGGGCGTCGGTATTTGCTTCCAGCCCAGATAAGATCGGGTGCCTTGAGATTAAAGCGGGAGTCGGGCTTGCCTTCCAGGCGGTGACATTGCATGCAGTTTTGCTGAAGAATTTCATTTGCGTGCGATTGATCACTCGCGAACGATATCCCGGAAGTCGACATCAATCCTGCCAAAGCAATGAGCGTACCTCCTACAAGCTTTAATTTCATATCCATGGATAATCCCTTTCACATTTCAACAGATTAATTTTATTCCTAACCCTCGTAAGAAAAATCAGGCCTTTGAGGGAAGTTATATTTTTAGTGCTGACACTGTCGTAATCAACTATATGAAACTGTCTTGTTTTCCAAGCAATGGGCAGCGTATACCGAAGTCATGACGTTTAGCAAATTTTAAATATATTCAATATCTAATCTTGATATAGCTTTATTATATGCCCGTAACAACCACCAGATCACGACGCTATCACATTTAGATTTTTCATTCTCTGTATTGCGAGCCCTCTGTCAAATAATTGGAAAAATTAACCGCGCTGTTATGCCATTCCTTCTAATGCCCGCATACTATCGTGCCGGATATAAAATTCGCATCAGCATATTTTATGATGAGGGGACGCTACCCTTTTATTGTTCATCGTCAGTCATTCTTGGTCGACCTTGCGTTATACAGATAGGGTCAATTCTGGCATTGCAACATTTTCTTTTGGCGTTCCTAAAAAATTTCCGCACTGTGCAACTTACTGTTATGTAGTGTACTCGAAATGGTATTTGTCGCTGTTATTGGAAATGTAAATGAGGGGTTGTCTTCCAGAAGCAAAGGGTCGTCCGTGGCGGATAGCCCCCATGCTGTGGCATAATTACCCGTTATAAAACGGAAATGAGCATGGGCACACAGACACTTTACGACAAACTTTGGAACAGCCACGTGGTGCGTGAAGAACCCGGTGGCACGACACTTATTTATATCGACCGCCATTTGGTGCATGAGGTGACCAGTCCGCAGGCATTTGAAGGTTTGCGGCTGGCGGGGCGCAAGCCTTGGCGTATCGCTTCAATGCTGGCTGTGGCGGATCACAATGTCCCCACTACGGATCGCAAGCAGGGCATTGCCGATCCGATTTCGCGTTTGCAGATAGAAACGTTGGATAGTAATTGTGATGAGTTGGGCATTACCGAGTTTCGGATGGCAGATGTGCGTCAGGGTATTGTGCATGTTGTTGGGCCGGAGCAGGGCGCGACTTTGCCGGGGATGACCGTGGTATGCGGTGATTCGCACACCAGTACGCATGGCGCGTTTGCCGCGCTGGCGTTTGGTATTGGCACGTCAGAGGTTGAGCATGTGATGGCGACTCAATGCTTGCTGATGAAAAAAGCCCGCGCCATGCAGGTGTTGGTGGAAGGTACGCTTGGCAAGGGGGTGACTGCCAAGGATTTGGTGCTGGCGGTGATCGGAAAAATTGGTACGGCGGGCGGGACAGGTTATGCGATCGAATTTGCCGGTAGCGCGATCCGGGCGTTGTCGATGGAAGGGCGAATGACAGTATGTAACATGGCCATTGAAGCGGGTGCCCGCGCTGGCATGATTGCGGTGGATGACACCACGATTAGCTATCTTAAGGGTCGGCCTTTTGCACCGCAGGGTGAATTATGGGACAAAGCGGTAGCTTACTGGTGTACTTTGCGTAGTGACGAGGGATCGCAATTTGATCAGGTGGTACGGTTGGATGCGGCGGATATCAAACCGCAGGTGACGTGGGGTACCTCGCCGGAAATGGTGGTGGCGGTGGATGGCAATGTACCTGATCCGGCACGGGAAGATGACCCCGTGAAGCGCGGTAGCATTGAGCTTTCTCTAAAGTATATGGGATTGCAGCCGAATATGCCGATTACTGAAATTCGGATTGATAAAGTATTTATCGGTTCATGCACCAATGCGCGTATTGAGGATTTGCGTGCGGCGGCGGAAGTGGTGCGCGGTAGGCATGTTGCTGCCAATGTGAAACTGGCGATGGCAGTGCCCGGCTCGGGATTGGTTAAACAACAGGCAGAGCGCGAAGGATTGGATAAGGTGTTTGTCGAGGCAGGCTTCGAATGGCGCGAGCCGGGGTGTTCCATGTGTCTTGCGATGAATGCGGACAGATTGGAGTCGGGTGAGCGGTGTGCCTCAACTTCAAACCGTAATTTTGAGGGGCGACAGGGGCCGGGCGGCAGAACGCATTTGGTGAGTCCCGAGATGGCAGCCGCTGCCGCCATTGCCGGTCATTTTGTAGATGTCAGAAACTTTTAGTATCACTCTTGTGTGCGGGAGGAAATGAGAATGTTAAAAAAGCTATGGGTGCTGGTATTGCCGTTGATGATGGTGACTGGATGTAATACCGTGGAAGGCATTGGCAAGGATTTGTCCAAGGTCGGCGGTGCGATTGAGAAATCAGCGAGCGGGAAATAGTAATGGATAAATTTATCCGTGTGGATGGTTTGGCTGTGCCGCTTGATCGTGCCAATGTGGATACGGACGCGATTATCCCCAAGCAATTTTTGAAGTCGATTCGGCGTACCGGTTTTGGCCCCAACCTGTTTGACGAGTGGCGGTATCTTGATCACGGTGAGCCGGGGATGGACAATTCCAAACGGCCGCTTAATCCAGATTTTGTGCTGAATCAGCCGCGTTATCATGGCGCGCAGATTTTGCTGGCACGTGAAAATTTTGGTTGCGGTTCGTCGCGTGAGCATGCGCCGTGGGCACTGGATGATTATGGTTTCCGCGCCATTATTGCCCCTAGTTTTGCCGATATTTTCTTTAACAATTGTTTCAAAAATGGTTTGTTGCCGATTGTGCTGGATGCCGCGAGCGTGGATGACTTGTTTCAGGCGGTGATTGCGACGCCGGGGTATCGTTTGCAGATTGATCTGGAGCAGCAAAGTTTGATCGCGCCGAATGGAATGGTATATCGCTTCGAAGTGGATGCTTTCCGCAAAAACTGTTTGTTGAATGGTCTGGATGATATCGGGCTGACTTTGCAGCATGTGAGGGAAATCAAGGAATATGAGGCACGGCGCAAACTTGAAGCGCCGTGGATGTTTGGTTGAGTTATTGCATGAGCCGGGAAGAAAGTTGAGTTTATGAAGATTGCTATATTGCCGGGTGATGGCATCGGGCCGGAGATTGTTGCGCAGGCTGCCAAAGTGCTGGAGGCTTTGCGCGGCGAAGGGTTGTCGTTGGAGTTGGAATACGCACCTATCGGGGGTGCGGGATATGATGCTGCGGGGGATCCGCTACCGGATGCCACGTTGAAATTGGCACAACAGTCGGATGCCGTATTGCTTGGGGCCGTGGGGGGCTATCAATATGATGCGCTGCCACGCCTGTCGCGTCCGGAACAAGGTTTGTTGCGTATTCGCAAGGGGCTTAATTTGTTTGCCAATTTGCGTCCGGCGCAGCTGTATCCGGAATTGGCAAATTCGTCCCCGTTGCGGCCGGAAATTGTTTCCGGACTGGATATCATGATTCTGCGGGAATTGACCGGCGATATTTATTTCGGCCAGCCGCGCGGCATTCGGACGCTTGATAATGGTGAGCGGCAAGGTTTTGATACCATGGTGTACAGCGAATCCGAGATTTCCCGGGTGGCGCATGTCGGCTTCCAGATCGCCATGAAGCGTGCCGGTGCAAATGGTATGGGGAAATTGTGTTCGGTAGATAAGGCTAATGTGCTGGATACCAGTATGTTATGGCGTGAAATTGTGACCGCGATAGCCAAGGAGTATCCAAAAGTCGAGCTGTCCCATATGTATGTGGATAATGCGGCCATGCAACTGGTGCGCGCGCCCAAGCAGTTTGATGTGATTCTGACCGGCAATATCTTTGGTGACATCTTGTCGGATGAGGCTTCCATGTTGACCGGTTCTATCGGTATGTTGCCTTCCGCTTCGCTGGATGCAAATAACAAGGGCTTGTATGAGCCTTGCCATGGTTCAGCGCCGGACATCGCGGGGAAAAATATTGCCAATCCATTGGCGACGATTTTGTCACTGGCAATGATGATGCGTTATACGTTTGCGCGGGCGGATGTTGCGCAACGTATTGAGTCTGCTGTGCGCAAGACGCTGCAGCAGGGGTTGCGTACTGCGGATATTGCCGAAGTTGGCAC
>JBIIMQ010000063.1:0-10085 GCA_044337935.1 Candidatus Nitrotoga sp. | reverse complement strand
GGGTGATGCAGTGGTTGCGGCCTTATTGAATTGATTTAATGGGGTTGTCGGCGAGCTTTGTTGAATATTTTTTGAGAAATAGGTGGATAACCCTCAAGTTATGCCGAAATAAGGCGTAATCACTATGTGGTTTTTATTCGGCACCTTTAATGGCATTCGGTAATAGTCCTTTGGTTACGCAGAGGTGATTAATAATAAAGGGTAGAAGCATGAATAAGAAATACGATGTCGCGATATTGGGTGCGACGGGCGCAGTTGGCGAGGCAATGCTGTCAATTCTGGAGCAGCGTAACTTTCCGGTGGGAAGGCTTTTCCCTTTGGCGTCCAGCCGTTCAGCCGGTTCTACCGTGACATTCCGCCACCAGGAAATTACTGTTCTGGACGTGGAAGGTTTTGATTTTTCGCAGGCACAGATTGGTTTGTTTTCTGCGGGTAGCAGTGTGTCCGAGAAGTATGCGCCTATCGCTGCAGCGGCCGGTTGCATAGTGATTGATAATACAGCGCAATTCCGTTACGACGACGATATTCCGCTTGTGGTTCCAGAGGTGAATCCGCACGCGATTGCGCAATACAAGAATAGGGGCATTATTGCCAATCCGAATTGTTCCACCATTCAGATGCTGGTGGCGTTGAAGCCTATACATGACGCAGTGGGGGTAGAGCGTATTAATGTCGCTACGTATCAGGCTGTGTCCGGTACCGGCAAGGAAGCTATTGAGGAATTGGCGGAGCAGACTCGTGCTTTATTCAACCATCAGGAAGTGAAGGCTGAAGTTTATGCCAAACGCATTGCATTCAATGTGTTGCCGCAAATTGATATATTCATGGATAACGGTTACACCAAAGAAGAAATGAAAATGGTCTGGGAAACCCGAAAAATTATGGGGGACGAGAGCATTATGGTGAATGCGACTGCTGTGCGGGTGCCGGTGTTTTATGGGCATTCAGAGGCGGTGCATATTGAGACACACAAGAAAATCTCGGTGGACGAAGTGCATGCCTTGTTGGAAAAAGCTCCGGGTGTACAGTTGATGGATAAGCGCGAGCCGGGCGGCTACCCGACTGCCATTGACGCGGCAGGACAGGATGCAACTATGGTAGGTCGTATTCGCGAAGACATATCACACCCGCGTGGTCTTAATATGTGGGTGGTGAGCGATAACGTACGTAAGGGAGCAGCACTTAATAGTATTCAGATTGCGGAGATTTTGATTGAAACCTACTTAGCCTGAGCTTTCGCTTGCGCTGATAACTTCATGATGTTATGTTCTTCTTGTCAAACATTTATTTCTATAAAGGTGGCAGTGTGCAGAAATCACTCGTCAAAGCATTAGGACTGGTAATTGGTTTGGTCTTGTCCGGTTTTTCTTATGCAATCAGCATGGGCGATATTAATGTAATCAACACGTTGGGTGAGCCCATGAATGTGTTGATAGAGTTGGGGACGGCCAGCAAAGATGAAATCAGTACGCTGTCCGCACGTTTGGCCCGGCCTGAGGTATTCAAGGACGCGGGTTTGGATTATCCATCCGGGTTGCCGCCTTTAAAATTCAAGATTGAAACGAACGCCAACGGTGAGCCATACATCAAGATTACTTCGGTGCAACCGATTAACGAACCGTTTGTTAATTTACTGGTGGAATTGGTTTGGTCATCCGGCAAGCTGTTGCGGGAATACACTTTTTTGCTTGATCCACCGGGCTATGTTCCCGCGCAACCTAAACCGGCAGAAGTGAAACCGGTAGAACCGAACGTTGTTGATGTATCCGAGCTTGAATCCAAAGGCAAGGCCGGGAAAACCGAATCACCGGTGCCAGCCGTAGCTCCGGGTACAACCCCGGCGGCAGATGAAACAAAGGTTGTTAGTACGGAATTGCCTGCTGCGGCTGGTAAACACGCCGTTGCTAAGCCTGCCGATAATCAATCTGCTGCTGAGCAAGCCCACGATTCTCATGTTGTTTCCGACGAGATTAAAGTAAAGCGTGGCGATTCTCTGAGCAAGATTGCACTGCAAATTAAGCCTTCCGATGTAAGTTTGGAGCGTGCGCTGGTCGCGCTGTATCACGCGAACGCGGATGCGTTTGATGGAAAAAATATGAACCGCTTGAAAGTAGGCAAAATCCTGCATATGCCCGAGCAATCGGAGTTGGATAAGCTGACGCAGGCGAAAGCTGTGGCGGAAATTCGTGCTCAAGCTGATGATTGGCACGCTTACCGTCAAAAACTTGCTGCAGCCAGCGGGCATGTCGCTACAGGCGGGGAATCCAGGCATGAATCTTCCGGTAAGATCAGCACCACGGTGGCTGATCACACCCCTGCAGTTAAAGAATCCGCGAAGGAAGTGGTAAGGTTGTCCAAGGGTGAAGCGCCGGGTGACAAGACATCTTCAAGCGGCAATGCCAAGGCTTTGCAGAACAAAATTCATGCGCTGGAAGAAGAGTCGATTGCCAAGAGCAAGGCGCTTCAGGAAAGTAACGAGCGTGTTATCGCTTTGGAAAAAAACATCCAGGATTTGCGGCGGTTAATTGATTTGAAGGGGCAGCCGCCTGTTGGTCAAGTGAAGCCTGCCCACAATCCAGTAGTTCAGAGTCCGGTGGATAGTCACGCGGCAACCAAGTTGGAGGCACAGTCCGGAGTTGTGTCAACACCGGTTGCTTCACAAATGGCTGCTGTTACTTCCGGAGTTGCAGCGACTGCTTCCGAGGTTGTTGCAGCGAGTGCCGTTAGTCCGGTGAAGCCGGTCAAACCGATCAAGCCAATAATGAAACCCAAGGTGGTTACGCAGCCTTCCTTGTTGGACGAAATGCTTGGCAACCCGACTTATATGGCGGGCGCGGCGGCTGTGCTGCTGGGGCTGCTCGGACTGGTTTATTCACGGCGTGGCAAGGGCAAGAAGGGTAAGGCTAAATTTGATGATAAGCCGATTGAGCATACGATGGGTGGCTCAGGCGATCTTGGGTTTATGTCGGCAGCTTCTTCTTCTGCGGCGGCTGATGATTTGACGAATACTGGGGTTGGGGGCGCGGGCGAAGCGCATGCTGACGATTTTGATCCGATCAGTGGGGCGGAGCTGTTCTTGAGTTTTGGGCGTGATGAGCAGGCAGAAAAAATTCTGCAGGAGGCGTTGATCAAGACACCGGATAATCACCAAATTCACCTCAAGTTATTGTCCATTTATGCGGATCGCCAGGATACGCAATCATTTGCCACTATTGCGGGTCAACTGCGTGACTCAGGCGATACCGATGCTTGGGAACAGGCAGTTGCAATGGGCAAAAAGCTTGACCCGAGCAACCCGATGTATGGGGGCAGTGGAAGTGCGGCAGCAGCGGGATCACTTGCGGCCGACCATGCGATGGATGATGTGTTGAACGTGGGTAAGGCAGCGAATCTGCCACCAACTTTGGATTTTGATTTTGATCAGGCTTTTGGTACACCTGAAACATCGGCAGGTGGCGCAGGACAGTCAACTTCTGCTGCGCAGAGCTCAATGGTGGATTTTGATGTGACGGCAAGCCCCGCGGACACTGGGAATGCGTCACTTGATTTTGATGTGACGGCCAGCCACATGAAGTTGGATGCGCCGAGTGCCGGTAAAGTTGAAGCGGTGTCTCCGGCAAGCATCAGCGAGACGATGGATTTTTCGTTGGATTTCCCGTCGTTAGATACGAATGCGGGCAAGGTTGATGTTCCTCCTGTAAAAGCTGCATCTGGCGCGACATTTGATTTTGATGTGACGGCCAGCCATATGAAACTGGATTTGCCGAGTGCCGGTAAAGTTGAAGCGGTGTCTCCGGCAAGCATCAGCGAGACGATGGATTTTTCGTTGGATTTCCCATCGGTAGACGCGACTGCGAGCAAGGTTGATGTTCCTCCTGTAATAGCTGCACCAGAAGAAATAAAGAATATTGGCTTGGATGAGATCAATTTGAATCTGGATATGGATAAGCCTGCTGCACCTCTGTTATCAACGGAGGAAAAGGATGCGCATTGGCATGATGTCGCTTCCAAGCTTGATCTTGCCAAGGCTTATCAGGAAATGGGTGATGTTGCTGGTGCGCGTGAAATTCTGGAAGAGGTTTTGCGCGAGGGCGGGGAGCAGCATCGCATGGCAGCTGAGGCAATGCTGCAGCAACTGCCTGCCTGATTTATATATCGTCGAGTCAAACGGCAGCCTGCAAGTTGCGGCTGCCGTTTGTTTGAGTTGATATCACTTGGTAAATTACGGTCACATTTGTTGTGGATTGTTTGTGTTTTCCGTATTTGCGCCAACCCGGTTGAGGTAATGTGTTCACACACTGTTGATACAACTGGTACATCGAATTGCGGGTTTTTTTAGAACAACCCAGTTCTATAGCAATGCTAAATGTAGCTTAGAGGTGTCCTGATGATGCACTTTTCTGTGCTTATTCTGGGTTTGTCTGTTTATGTTGACTCAATCATTGCAAGCCACAGAATTGCTGTTGGTAGGGGTGCTGTTTTTGTCGGTGGCTTAGTAGTGTCGTCTAATAAATTGATTGCAATGCTATATCGTACACGCTGGATTGCGCTGCTGTGAGAATTGCGCTCGGGGTGGAATACGACGGCAGTCAGTTTTTGGGCTGGCAAAGCCAAGCCTGTGGTCACACCGTGCAAGATGTGTTGCAAGGTGCATTGAGCCAGATTGCCAATGAGTTCATTTCAATCGTCGCAGCCGGACGAACGGATACCGGCGTGCATGCGCGTGAACAGGTGGTGCATTTTCAGACCAGTGTGGATAGGCCGCTGACCGCGTGGGTACGCGGTGTCAATGCCTTATTGCCGAATAGCATCGCTGTATTGTGGGCGCATTACGTGCCGGAAGAGTTTCATGCACGGTTTTCTGCCCAAGCGCGCAGCTATCGTTATGTGCTGATTAACCGCCCGGTACGCAGTGCGTTGCAGTATGGCAAAGCGGGTTGGTTTCATGCACCGCTGAATGTGGAAAAAATGTGCGAGGCTGCTCAGTATTTATTGGGGGAGCATGATTTCAGCGCGTTGCGTGCTGCGGAATGTCAGGCAAAATCACCTGTCAAAAATTTGGCGCAACTTGATATCCGGAAGCAGGACGATACGATTATTTTCGATCTCAGTGCTAATGCGTTTCTGCACCACATGGTACGCAACATTGTTGGGTGTCTGGTATATGTCGGTAAGGGCAAGCATCCGCCGCAGTGGATGCGCGAAGTGTTGGAGAGTAAAGTGCGCAGTATTGCCGCGCCCACTTTTGCGCCGGATGGCTTGTATCTGTACCGGATTACCTACGATGCAAAGTGGGAATTGCCGCAGCTTAAGTAAAGTACACCGTTGCTGTATGCGTGTGACGTTTTGTGTGCGATGACAGAAATTCTTGCGGTTTTCCCAGTGAGAATATTTTGGTAAGAAGTTCGGCTATCGTGCGCATGCATTACAATGCCGCCTCATTTTTATCAGTGCGTTTTATAACTATGACCCGAATCAAAATTTGCGGTATCACGCGTGTGGAAGATGCTCTGGCCGCCGCGCATAGCGGTGCGGATGCGATCGGACTGGTGTTTTATGATAAAAGCCCGCGGTACATAAAATTGGAGCAGGCCGCTCAACTGGTGGCTGCGATTCCGCCATTCGTGACGCTGGTGGGATTGTTTGTGAATGCCGGCGCAGATGCGGTGCACGAGACATTGCAACGGATATCGCTGGATGTATTGCAGTTTCACGGGGAAGAAGAACCAAAATTCTGTGCGCAATTCAAGCGCCCATATTTGAAGGCAGTGCGAGTTAAACAAGGGGTGAATTTGGTACAATACGCGGCGCATTACAAAGATGCCCAGGGTTTGTTGCTGGATGCTTTTATTGACGGTGCGCATGGCGGTACCGGTATTACGTTTGATTGGACATTGATCCCACAGGGTTTGCCGTTGCCTGTTATTTTGTCCGGGGGATTGCACGCAACGAATGTGGCGGATGCAATCAAGCAAGTGCGGCCATATGCGGTAGACGTATCGAGCGGCGTCGAAGTTGGCAAAGGAATCAAGGATGCCGCGAAGATAGCGGCATTCATTAAAGAGGTTAAAAGCGTTGAGTTATAACTATCCAGACCCGAGCGGTCATTTCGAACAGTTTGGCGGCATATACATGGCCGAGACACTGATCCCTGCCGTGGAAGAATTGCGCACACAATATTTGCGCTTCCGCGACGATCCTGAATTCAAGGCTGAGTTTTCCTACGAATTGAAACACTATGTTGGTCGTCCCAGCCCGATTTATCACGCCAAGCGGCTCTCCGAAAGCCTCGGCGGTGCGCAAATTTATCTGAAGCGTGAAGATCTGAACCATACCGGCGCGCACAAAATCAATAACGCCATTGGTCAGGCTCTGCTCGCCAACCGCATGGGCAAAAAGCGTGTGATTGCCGAAACCGGTGCGGGCATGCACGGTGTGGCGACTGCGACTGTGGCGGCACGTTTTGGCATGGAGTGCATCGTTTACATGGGTGCCGAAGATATTCAGCGGCAGGCGCCGAACGTGTTTCGTATGAAACTGCTGGGTGCGCAAGTGGTACCGGTGGAGAGCGGTTCGCGCACGTTGAAGGATGCCTGCAACGAAGCAATCCGTGACTGGGTGACCAACGTCGAAACCACTTTTTACATTTTCGGTACGGCGGCGGGGCCGCATCCGTATCCGATGATGGTGCGCGATTTTCAGTGCGTGATTGGCAACGAAGCCAAAGTGCAGATGCCGGAAATGATCGGTCGTCAACCTGATGCGGTAATTGCCTGCGTTGGTGGTGGTTCGAACGCGATTGGTATGTTCTATCCTTACATCGAAGAAAAAGGCGTGCAGATCATCGGTGTGGAGGCGGGCGGGCACGGCATTGCCAGCGGCTCACATGCTGCACCGTTGACAGCGAATGCCAAGGTGGGCGTATTGCACGGTAACAAGGTATATTTGATGCAGGACGAGAACGGCCAGATTATCGAGACGCACTCGATCTCGGCCGGTCTGGATTATCCCGGCGTCGGCCCCGAGCATTGCCTGTTGAAGGACAAGGGGCGTGCACAATATGTCGCCATCAACGATGATGAGGCGCTGGCAGCGTTCGATTCACTGTGCCGTTTCGAGGGCATTATCCCCGCGCTGGAATCCAGTCATGCGTTGGCACACGCAATCAAGATTGCGCCGTCGATGGGCAAAGACAAGGTGTTGCTGGTGAACCTGTCCGGTCGCGGCGACAAGGATATGAACACTGTCGCTCGCATAAAGGGCATCACGCTATGAGCCGCATACAAACCACTTTTGAAAAGCTCAAGCAGCAGAAGCGCAAAGCGCTGATTCCGTTTATTACGGCGGGTGATCCGTCGCAGAAGCTCACCGTGCCGTTGTTGCATGCATTGGTGGAAGCCGGTGCGGACGTGCTTGAACTTGGCGTACCGTTTTCAGATCCGATGGCGGACGGACCGACGATACAGCGTGCTTCCGAGCGTGCCCTCAAGAATGGCATGACGTTGCGCGGCGTGTTGGACATGGTTGCGGAATTTCGCAAGAAAGACAACGATACGCCGTTGGTGCTGATGGGCTACGGCAACCCGATCGAGGCGATGGGCTGGGAAACGTTTGCAAAGCGTTGCGCGGAAGTCGGAGTGGATGGCGCACTGACGGTGGATTTCCCGCCGGAAGAAAGCCACGATGCGTTCGAGTATTTGCAGCGATATGGTATTGATCCGATTTTCCTGTTGGCACCGACTACTGACGAGGAGCGTGTACAGCGTGTTGCCAAACTGGCGCGTGGCTATGTGTATTACGTCTCGCTCAAGGGTGTGACCGGTGCGGGGCATTTGGATTTGTCCGGGATAGAACAGAAAATTCCGCAAATTCGGAAACATATCAGTCTGCCAATAGGTGTCGGTTTTGGTATCCGTGATGCAGAGACGGCGCGGGCTGTTGCGAAACTATGCGATGGCGTGGTGGTTGGTAGCCGCATTGTGCAGGAAGTGGAGAATTCGAACGAAGAGTCTGTTATTCCGAATGTCGTCAAGCTGGTTAAGGATTTGCGCCTGGCAGTCAATCAGGTTTAGGTGTGTTATTTGTGCCGCCAGTTCTTTGGATCGCTGTACGAAGTGATTCAGGCAGATCGGCGGGAAAATTGCCTGCGGAGGAATGTTGGGGCGCGATACGTGATTTATTCAAATTGCCTGTTGTGCTGCATCCTCTCAGGCCCGCGCAAACTTTGCGCAATTATTACGCGACAAATGCAACGTTCGGATTAAGAATTCAGGGAGGATTTGCATGAGTTGGTTTCAGAAATTATTGCCCCCAAAAATAAAACGCAGAGAGTTTGGGGATGAGAGCAAGAAAAATGTGCCGGAAGGACTATGGCATAAATGTCCTTCATGCCAAGGCGTGTTGTATTACTCCGATCTGGAGAAAAACAAAAGTGTGTGTCCCAAGTGTGATTACCATCACCGCGTGAGTGCACGTACCCGGCTAAACTGGTTATTGGATGCGGAAGGACGTTTCGAGATCGGCGCCGAAGTGCAGCCGCTGGATTCGCTCAAATTTAAAGACAGCAGAAAATATAGCGAGCGGTTGACGGCAGCGCAGCGTG
Source organism: Candidatus Nitrotoga sp. (assembly GCA_044337935.1). GTDB lineage: Bacteria > Pseudomonadota > Gammaproteobacteria > Burkholderiales > Gallionellaceae > Nitrotoga. The sequence continues at coordinate 1,483 of JBIIMQ010000063.1, read as the reverse complement.
ATACAGGTGAAAGTGATGCGCTGGTGGTTATGCAGGGAAGTGTGCATGCCATTCCGCTGGTGGCGGCAGTGTTTGAATTCAGCTTTATGGGCGGTTCCATGGGTTCGGTAGTGGGCGAGCGTTTTGTGCGCGGTGTGCAGCTTGCAACTGAACAGAAAGCTCCTTTTGTGTGCTTTGCCGCCAGTGGGGGCGCGCGTATGCAGGAAGGCTTGTTGTCATTGATGCAGATGGCAAAAACCTGCGCTGCACTGACCCAATTGAGTGCGGAAAAACTGCCATTCATTTCGGTGCTGACCGACCCGACTATGGGCGGTGTGTCGGCCAGCTTTGCTTTTATGGGAGACGTGGTCATTGCCGAGCCCGGAGCAATGATCGGTTTTGCTGGTGCGAGGGTGATTCAACAGACAGTACGCGAGACGTTACCGGAAGGCTTCCAGCGTGCGGAATTTTTGATGAAGCACGGTGCCATTGACATGATTGTGGATCGTCGCCAAATGCGTGATCAACTCGCCATGCTTATTACGTTGTTGACCAAGCAGCCGACGGTTACGACCCTGGAGGGCGTTGCCACAAATTTTGCCATCGATTAGAGCAACACTTTACTTCCTGTAAAAGCCGCACATTGGGATTGCCACGGTAAACCCGATTTTTCGAATAGTCACTTGCGGTGTGTCTGCGTCGCTTTGTCGCATGGGGCATATTATCTAAAAAGCGCTCGCTTTTATGGGCGTATGCGGCGTTCTAAAAAGTCCATAATCAAAGATGTCATGCAATGGATTTAATCATCATTCCGGCTGCTACGATTGCGGACAGTATTGCAAAAAAACTTATCTGCAATCTGGGGTTCGCCAGCCGGGATGAGATTAATCTGCCGATGATCATCCCTGTGAAGGCACCGGTACAAAACGGAATTGCCACGGCCCAGTTCATGGTGCCGGTGGTGGCACTGAACAGAACACCTACTAACGACACCAACGCGATAACGGTTAATGATGTGGCGACAACGGACTGAATGAGCAAATCCGTGTACCGTTGTAAAGCAGGAACAATTACAAAACCGCCTCCCACACCCAGTAAGCCCGAGAACAATCCCGCAATTCCTCCGGATATTGCCAGAGCACGTGCACAGCGGGTAGTCCAAATAAATTGGCCGCTATGGGCATCCCGGACGCATGCAAGTTTTGGGGTATGGTTTTCTTCAATATGGAGTGAATGATCGTTGGCTTGGTAGAAAGTCCGGTATGCAATGAAAAACAAGATGAAGGAGAACAATATGCTCAGCCAACGGTTGTCGAGTTGGTGAGCAAGCCATATACCGACTGGCGATAAGAGCATGCCGGTAATGGACATTAACAGTGCCGCTCTATAGCGAACAGTCCCCGCTTTCAAACCGACCGCCGCGCCCAAAGCGGCAGCCAGCCCTACAGCCAGCAGGCCAATCGGCCCGGCTTGGGTAACGCTTAGTTGCAGGCCAAAGATCAGC
>JBIIMQ010000028.1:0-17091 GCA_044337935.1 Candidatus Nitrotoga sp. | reverse complement strand
GTTTCGCGGTACCGCTAGCAAGCTGGTTCCGCGGCCCCCTGAAAGAAAAAGTCCGGCAAGCAGTGTTGGGCCCAACGCTGGCAGCCACCGGTTACTTTAATGCGGATTACCTCCGCGAACTAGTCGATCAACACCAATCCGGACTGCGCGATTACAGTACCCCGCTGTGGACGCTGCTAATGTTTGAGGCATTTCTTCGCAACATGCAACAAAATAGCCTTGATTAATCCGCATAAAATACTAACCCGGAAATTAATGTAACTCTAATTTAAATATACAACTAACTGATTAATTCATAACATACATGCTGCGTTGCAGTGTATCTCTTTAAGGAAATTGTAATGAAGAAGGTTTTAATCCTTGGCGTAAACGGCTTCATCGGACATCACTTATCCAATCGCATTCTTACCGCAACCGATTGGGATATATACGGCATGGATATGAATTCCGACCGTGTTACCGACCTGCTCAAGCAACCACGGTTTCATTTTTTTGAAGGTGACATCACCGTCAACAAAGAATGGATGGAATACCACATAAAAAAGTGCGATGTCATTTTGCCGTTAGTGGCCATCGCGACTCCATCCACCTACGTCAAGGAGCCGTTACGAGTATTTGAGCTTGATTTCGAGGCAAATCTACCCATCGTGCGTGCAGCCGTTAAATATAAAAAGCATTTGATATTTCCTTCCACTTCAGAAGTATATGGCATGTGTCACGACGAAGAGTTTGATCCTGAAAGTTCCGAACTAATCTGCGGCCCGATTAATAAGCAACGATGGATTTATTCCTGCGCCAAGCAATTAATGGATCGAGTGATTTGGGGTTATGGGATGGAACAGGGATTAAACTTCACCCTCTTCCGACCATTCAACTGGATCGGATCCGGACTAGATTCCATCCATACACCCAAAGAAGGAAGTTCACGCGTACTGACACAATTCTTCGGTCATATCGTGCGTGGCGAAAATATCAGCTTGGTGGATGGCGGGCAACAAAAACGTGCTTTCACTTATATCGATGACGGTATAGCCGCACTGATGAAAATCATTGAAAACAAAAATGGCATCGCCTCCGGCAAAATTTACAACATCGGCAATCCGGCCAACAACTATTCCATACGTGATTTGGCCGCCATGATGCTTAAACTGGCCGAGGAATACCCTGAATACCGCAATTCTGCAAACAAAGTACAACTGGTAACAACCACTTCTGCAGCCTATTATGGCAATGGCTATCAAGACGTGCAAAACCGTGTTCCTAAAATCACCAATACCCGCGAAGAATTGGGATGGGAACCGGCCATTTCGATGGCCGATGCCCTGCGTAAAATTTTTGATGCTTATCGCGGACAGATTCATAACGCTCGCGACCTGATGGAATGAAATTCAAATTTTCAAAGTTGGAAATCAGGAGTGGTATTTTTTATGCCACTAACAATCGCGGTGTGATTAATTTTTCTTCACTATTTTAATAATCAATGCGGATCCTGCACATTCTCGACCACTCCATTCCATTGCATAGCGGCTATACCTTCCGCACGCTCTCCATTCTTAAAGGCCAGCGTGCTCTGGGGTGGGAGACCTTCCACCTGACCAGTCCGAAGCAAGGCATCTGCAACTCAAGCGAAGAAGATATCGAGGATTGGCATTTTTTCCGCACCCTCCCTGCCATAAATCAAGTGGCAAAAATCCCTTTCCTGAATCAGATTTCCGTCATCAACAGTCTTGCACACCGTCTCGGCGAAATAGCCAAAATCGTTAAACCAGATATTTTGCATGCTCACTCTCCCGCCCTGAATGCCGTGGCTGCTTTGCGCATAGGCCGTCGTTTAGGCATTCCAGTCGTCTATGAGGTTCGTGCATTCTGGGAAGACGCTGCGGTGGATCATGGCACCAGCAAAGAAAATGGGCTGCGTTACCGCTTGACACGTGCACTTGAAACTTATGCTTTCAAACGCGTGGATGCAATCACCACAATCTGTGAAGGCTTACGTAACGATATCGTCATGCGTGGCATTCCGGCACAAAAAGTCACCGTCATTCCCAATGCCGTGGATATTGAGAAATTTTCTCTGGGAGGCACGCCGGATAACGAACTAAAACAACAACTGGGTCTGGCAGGTTGCCAGGTGATCGGCTTTATTGGCTCCTTCTATGCCTATGAAGGACTGGATTTGTTATTAACTGCATTGCCGCACATTCTGAGTCATATGCCGGATGTACGTGTATTGTTGGTGGGAGGAGGACCACAAGAAGAATCACTAAAAAAACAATCTCTCCAACTCGGCATTTCAAAGAAGATAATATTCACCGGTCGAGTGCCGCACAGTGATGTGAACCGCTATTACGACCTTGTGGACGTACTCGTTTATCCACGACACTCAATGCGTCTCACTGAATTAGTCACGCCATTAAAACCTCTGGAAGCGATGGCACAAGGCCGTTTGTTGGTAGCTTCCAACGTGGGCGGTCACAAAGAACTGATTCGTGACGGCGAAACGGGCATACTGTTCAAGGCCGAATCTCCGCAAGACTTGGCTAACAAGGTTCTTGATTTGCTTAATACACCCGAACGCTGGCCGACGATAAAAACCGCAGGGCGATGCTTTGTCGAGACTGAGCGTAACTGGAAAGTATCTGTCGCACGCGATTAGCCAATGAAACGGCGAGATAATCTGAATGCAAATTCAAGATGTAAAAATTGCCCTTATTGGACCGCTACCGCCACCTTCGGGTGGCATGGCAAACCAAACATGGCAACTGGCTACGCTGCTAAAACAAGAAGGAATCAGCGTAGAAATTGTCCAAGTAAATGCACCCTATCGGCCAAGCTGTATCGGCCATATCAAAGGACTGCGTGCCATATTCCGCATCCTGCCGTATATATTCAATTTATGGAGCGCAGCAGGTAGAGTCGATATATTTCATATCATGGCCAACTCTGGCTGGTCTTGGCACTTATTTGCAGCACCGGCGGTGTGGGCCGCAAAAATGCGCGGAAAAGCAGTATTAATTAATTACCGTGGTGGCGAAGCAGATAATTTCTTTAATCGGGCATTTATCTGGGTCCGACCAACGCTGAAACAAGCCAATATTATCATCGTGCCTTCCGGTTTTTTGAAGAAAGTATTTGCAGATCGAAATTTCATCACTCGCATCGTACCCAACATTGTAAATTTAAGCCGCTTCATACCCAACGATTCGCGCAAACAAAATCTTTCGGCACCCCATATCGTGGTGGCACGTAATCTTGAACCACTTTACGACAACACTACCGCACTACAAGCATTTCGTATTGTGCGTGAAACCATTCCAGACGCACATTTGACTATTGCTGGTTCCGGCCCAGAGCGTGCACAATTGGAAGCAATGGCAAAGGAACTAGGTTTAGCCGATACCGTAGTGTTTACAGGCCAGGTAGATAATGATCGCATGCCCATACTGTATCGTGAGGCTGATATCGCTCTAAATCCCAGTCTGGCAGATAATATGCCGATCTCGATTCTAGAGGCATTGGCAAGCGGTGTACCGGTGATCAGCACCAACGTCGGCGGCATACCATTTCTAGTGGAAGACGAGAAGACCGCATTGCTGGTGCCACCACGTGATCCAGAGCATATGGCCAAGGCCATACTGCGCGTGCTGAATGATGAATCATTGCGGGATCGCATGGTTAAAACCGGCCTTGATCACGCGCATCGATTCGCATGGGATAGCGTACGGGGAGAACTATTTTCATCTTACAAAATGGCATTGGATGGGGTGACATTGGCTACTGCCCTGGATAGGAAATAAACATGGCCAGCCTATATACCCGACTGGTAACACATGCCCTGTTTCCTTTGCATGAATGGGCAAAACATCACTCAACAGTGGCAGTTCGACAGTGGATGGAGCAATCTCAATGGTACCAACCTGCACAGTTGCGTGAATTACAAGTCAGACGCTTGCGTGAACTGTTGATCAACGCGCACGAACACGTCCCTTACTTCCGTGATTTGTTTACACAACTACATTTCGATCCAATGCATGTTGAAAGTTTAGCTGTATTGCACAAGCTTCCGTTCTTGACCAAGGACGACATTCGCGCCAACACCGACCGGCTCAAGGCAAATAATGCGCAAAGATTAACGCGCTTCAATACCGGCGGTTCCAGCGGTGAACCACTAATATTTTTTCTCGGCAATGAACGTGTTAGTCACGATGTAGCCGCCAAATGGCGTGCAACCCGCTGGTGGAATGTGGATATCGGCGACCCAGAAATCGTAGTATGGGGATCACCCATAGAGCTAGGCGCCCAAGATAAAGTACGCGTGATCCGCGACCGAGTGATGCGCACAAAACTCATCCCCGCATTTGAAATGTCTGAAGAAAAACTGGATATTTTTCTACGTGAAATTCGCGCCATGCGACCAAAAATGTTGTTCGGCTACCCTTCTGCCTTGGCACACATAGCACGGCATGCCAATGCAAAAAAAGTGCGCATGGATGATCTTGGCATCCGAGTCGCGTTCACCACCTCAGAGCGGCTCTACGATGAACAGCGGCAGCAAATTGCCACAACATTTGCATGCAGTGTCGCCAACGGTTACGGCGGACGGGATGCAGGCTTTATCGCCCATGAATGTCCCTCTGGTAGCATGCATATCACTGCCGAAGACATCATTATTGAAATCATCGATAGCTTAGGAAACGTATTGCCGGCAGGCCAAGCCGGCGAAATCGTTATCACTCACCTCGCAACAAATGACTTCCCGTTTATTCGTTATCGCACCGGTGATATCGGAATACTCGATGACAATCATTGCCCGTGCGGCCGGGGCTTGCCTTTACTGAAAGAAATACAAGGCCGGACAACAGATTTTGTAATTGCGCACGATGGCACAGTAATGCATGGATTGGCGCTCATCTATATTCTTCGTGATTTATCTGGAATCAAAGCCTTCAAGATTATTCAAGAAAGTATGAATTGGACGCGTGTACTGTTGGCCACTGATCATGAATTCGATGAGCAAAATTGCAACAAAATTATTCACGGATTCAAGCAGCGCTTGGGACAGAGCGTCAAGGTAGAAATTGAACGTGTACCCGAAGTGCTCAAAGAAACATCGGGGAAATTTCGCTATATCATTAGCAAAATAGCAGTCAGTAACGAAAGAAACGTAACATGAGGGATATATTTGTTACCGTCGTGACGTTTTACTTTCTGATACTTATATTCAAACACCCTCATTATGGAATCTATCTGTGGTCCTGGCTGAGTTACATGAATCCCCATAAACTAGCGTGGGGATTTGCCGCCAACATTCCATTCGCACTCATGACCGCAGTGGTCACAATGACGTCTTACCTGATCTCAAAAGAGCCCAAACGCCTACCATGGACCCCGGAAACCATTTTTTTGGTCATCTATTTAGGCTGGGTAACCCTAACGACCATATTTGCACTCTACCCTGAATCAGCATGGGTGGAATGGCAACGGGTGCTAAAAATACAGACCATGACGTTACTCACAGCGATGCTTATAACGGATAGAAAACGCCTAGAGGGATTAGTCTGGGTGATCGCACTTTCTTTTGCATTTTATGGAGTCAAGGGCGGAATTTTTACTATTTTGAAAGGTGGGGTACATCACGTACAAGGCCCAACTGGCACCTTTATTGATGGTAATAATGAAATAGGGTTAGCTATGGTCATGACACTCCCTTTACTTCGTTACCTGCACCTGCAAACACAGAACAAAAAAATAAAATTTGGACTAGCGACCGCCATGATACTGACCGGGATGGCCGCCATGGGAACTCAATCACGCGGGGCACTGCTGGCCGCAGCTGCCATGGGCAGTATGCTTTGGCTAAAGAGCAGCAATAAAGCGAGCACTGCAATAATTATCACCATCATGGTCGGCATGATCGCCGCAATAATGCCCCAATCATACTGGGATCGCATGAACACGATTAAGACCTACGAGCAAGACCCCTCGGCAATGGGTCGCATCAATGCCTGGCATACCGCCTTTAATATTGCAAAAGATCGTGTCCTCGGCGGAGGACTCCAGGCATTTCAGGGCCCCACTTTCGATCGGTACGCGCCAGATCCCTCTAACGTACACGATGTGCATAGCATCTATTTCGAGGCAATGGGCGAACAAGGCTTCATAGGCTTGGCCATGTTCCTGCTTATCGGCCTACTGGCATGGCGAACGGGGCGCAAAACGATCCTGGAATGTAAACATGACCCCAACCGAAAATGGGCTGTCGATTTGGCTGCCATGACTCAAGTAAGTTTGATAGGCTATGCAACTGGCGGCGCATTTCTTGGTTTATCGTACTTCGATTATCCTTATCATTTAGTCATTATCCTTGTGCTGACATATCAAATTGCCGTCAAAAATACGTTTGGCACGCTAGAACAACATACAGCCCCTAATTTACGCGCCATTCCGATCACATCACAAAATAGACGAACCAAAAATCAAAATAAACATTCACCATGATAAATATATAAAATAAACACTGTTCCATCCTGACTCTGGAAATGGTCAACTCAGCATATAAGTCCGAAATAAAAACGTCTTGAGCGCATTCCCATCGCGCTTTGCTCAGAAAGTTGCAACTTAACTAAACACTGAATTTCACCTAATTTATGAATTTACGAAAACTCAGCTCAAGGATATGTTTTTTAGTATCAATAATATCTCTTGTATTTTCATTAATTTTTTACATAAGTTATAAAAATGATCTCCGACACCTCGAATCAATTGTCCGCACCCAAATCTCGACAGAGAGTGCACCCAAGGTGTTTGAATCCATAAACCACTGGGTTTATCAAAACAAAGGATTCAAAAAGAACCAGAATTTTTATATTTTTAAATCATTGGGCCCTACACCAATCCAAATTCTGGAACAAGGTGGCGACTGTACTGACAAATCTATTTTGTTGGTAGCTATGCTTAAATCAATCGGCATAGATTCCACACTTGTGATTTTATATGATGAAGACGGCATAGAATCTACCCATACAGTAGTCGAAGTCAGGAGTGGGCAATTCAGGGCGGTTGCCGATCCTGTATATGACCTTGTGTTCCCCAATCCCAATGGGGGTTTTTACAATATCGAAAACCTGCGTAATAATCCCGCACTTTTACCAAACAGACTTGATAATTTAATTGAAATAAGAGGCACATCCGATAAAATTATCTATTACAGACGGTACAATGAATCCTATCAGTTTGCCAGTACCATCAATTGGAATAAAAATGAACTGTTAAAAATTACTGCACATATCTTAAAAACAATGGGCATTGAAGCACGAGAAATACGCAGACCTCATTTACTGGACGATCCAAAACTTTTAATTTCATCAACCTTTATGTTCCTCAGCGCTTTTTTTGTAATATTCGGTTTTATAACGAAAGAGAAGAAAAGAAATTAAAGCTAATCATTTCGCCTGCTTATCTCGTAAGTTCAACTGTAGCCGATTATCCCTAACAATTTAATTTCACATAATAATTTAGACACCACCAAAATTAGCGGAATCAAATCCATGACAGACACCCTTAAAATCGGCCTTGTTTCAATTAGCGACCGCGCCAGCAGCGGCGTTTATCAGGACGCTGGCATACCAGCGTTGCAGGATTGGTTTACACAGACACTCACTAGCCCGTGGCAATGTGTCACACGATTAATACCCGATGAACAAGCGATGATTGAGTCGACCTTGATTGAATTGGCCGACCAAGAGAAATGCCATTTAATCTTGACTACCGGAGGAACCGGTCCGGCCTTGCGTGATGTTACACCGGAGGCAACTCTGGCCGTCGCACACAAAGTATTACCCGGTTTCGGGGAACAAATGCGTGCGGTTAGCCTGCGCTATGTTCCGACGGCAATTTTGTCGCGTCAAGTTGGCGTGACTCGCGGACAGTCCCTGATTTTAAACCTGCCCGGACAACCAAAAGCAATCAAGGAAACGCTGGATGGCGTTTTTGCAGCCGTACCTTACTGCATAGATTTGATTGGCGGGCCCTACATAGAAACGAATCCGGACATACTGACGTCGTTCCGTCCCAAATCAGCACAACGACAAAAATAAATTATGCGGCTTGCCAATGCCCCGAACGCCCACCCTTTTTTTCTAATAGGCGAACTCGGTTAATTTCCATACCGCGGTCAACTGCTTTACACATATCATAGATAGTAAGCAAACCAATGCTGACTGCGGTCATGGCTTCAATTTCGACACCTGTACGGCCAAATGTTTCTGCAGTGGCGATGCATTCCACCGTGCTACTCTCGCGCTTGATATCAAACTCCACCGCGACACGAGTCAAATACAACGGATGACATAATGGAATCAATTCAGCAGTACGTTTACTCGCCTGTATCGCGGCAATACGCGCAATACCCAGCACGTCGCCCTTCTTGGCCGTGCCCGAAGCAATCAATTCCAACGTTTCGGGGCTCATCTTAATACTTCCGGACGCTCTCGCGATGCGCTGTGTCTCGCTCTTGCCGGCAACATCCACCATATGTGCCTGTCCGTCCTGATCGAAGTGGGTCATACCATTTGTCATGCTGATTTCCTGACTGCATCGTTATGCCAATGTTCCATGCGTTTCACATCAGTGTCACGTGTTTCCAGCCACTGCGAACCTTTGCCGGTTAATTCCTTTTTCCAAAACGGAGCGGCAGTTTTCAGATAATCAATAATGAATTCACATCCCGCAAACGCTTCTCCCCGATGCAATGCCGTCGTCGCCACCAACACAATTTGATCGTTTGCAAACAGCTGCCCAATACGATGAATTACGCGAACATTTATCAAGTTCCAACGATCAGTTGCCTCGGCAATAATTTTATTCAGCGCCTTTTCTGTCATCCCGGGATAATATTCAAGGTAAATGCTATCTATCGTTTCGTTATGGCTAAAATCGCGCACCAAACCGACAAAGCTCACCATAGCACCAACCCTTGAGTTACCGGAACGCAAGGCTGTCAATTCGGCGGCAAGATCAAAGTCAGCTTCCTGTATTAACACGCTCATTATCAACCTCCCGAGATTGGTGAGAAAATGGCGACCTCGTCATTCTCGCTAATGGCGGCAGGCAAACCGGCAAACTCCTGATTGATCGCGCAACGCACGCGGCCATCCGCCAACTCCTGTGCCCATATATCCCCGCGCAAACGCAGCCAAGCCAAAAGACCGGCCAGCGTAGTTGCCTCTGCCGGCACATCCGCTGTTTCGCGTGATACGTTCAAATGCTCTCTCGGCCGACCGAAATACACCAATTCAATTTTCATAAATCATTCCTGGAAAAAAATCAAAACAACAAGCACAACCCAATTCTTTTGGTACGTTCATGCCGAAATAAACAATGGGGATTTCATGCCTCAATACGGAAAAGTATGCAATCAACATCCAATCTTCGATAGGACGAAAAACTACCATCCTGATAAGTCAGCTCACTAAGCGGATTCATCCTTTAGTCAATCCGTAGAAAAGCCACCCGTACAGCTTGCAACTACACAAAATAGCCGTACTAAAACTTATGCAGCGCTACAAATCAAGAACACACATTCTGCCTGAACGGTGGCTCAATTGGCCTTAACCGCGGATCATCCAACCAAAATTCTGAACAACCATGATAATGAGCGGTAATCGCAACCTCATCATTTTCATTCAACACTCTTGCCAGGCTGGCAAAACTCTGATTAACCGCGCAACGCACCCGGTCTTCGTTCATTTCCTGAGCCCATTCGCCTCCACGCAAACATAACCACGCAAGCAACTCGGCAAGCGTCAACGAATCACCCGGAACATTGACTGTTTCCTGCGAAATTTTCAAAATATCTCTTGGCCGACCAAAATACACTATGTCAAATTTCATGGTTTTCCTTGGAAAAATAATTCAAAATAAACGCGGCCACATCCTTAGGCGCGTCAATATCAAGCACGGGCAGCGGAAACTTATCTTTACTATTCGTCACAACAGCAACAATTCCCGGCTCTGTCGGATACAAACTCTCGGATCTGGTCTCCTTGCGATGCACTTCCAATTTTGGAATGGCTGCATGCTTATAACCTTCCGCCAATATCATGTCATAACCCGAAAAACGTGAGCAAAGGTATTCCAAACTTGGCTCCGGCTCATCATTAAGCTCGTGCATTAATGCCCATCTTTGCGCTGAAACAATCAACACCTCAGACGCTCCCGCCTTGCGATGACGATAGGTATCTTTACCCGGTTTATCGATATCAAAATCATGGTGCGCATGCTTAATCACAGCTATGCGCAAACCCTGTGCCGTCAGAAAAGGAATAACTTTCTCCAATAGCGTCGTTTTACCGCTACCGGAATAACCCGCGAAACCAATTATTTTTATTTTTTGATCAAACATAAAATTAAAATATAGTGAAATACCATGAACCAGATTGTGGTGTCAGCGTAGCGTACAGTGAGCCCTTCCGTCAAGACAGAGCGATGTCCCCGAATTGACGCAAGATAAATATTACCAAAGATAGTCGCAAGAAAAGATCATGATGCGTATGTCTGTTAACCGAGACCGTTATTCCGTAACTGCTCCAACAATCTATAGTCGCTCAAAATTAAGCGAAGCTGAACATCCCGCTTGAAATTGCAATCAATTTTTTAACAAATCACACTACTCAACACACAACACGCCAGCGACACTGTTGTCTGACAGCAGCGTCAATCCTCCCCCATGTGGTGTGACGTTTTATCGTACTGCGTATTTTCTCCCCTGCTTAACCATAGCCCAAATGACTCGCACAAGATGCCTGCCCAAGGCTCGAATCGCTTGGTTGTGCCGTTTGCCTTCTGCACGCTTTTTGTCGTAGTAGGCGCGCGACATCGGCACGCAAGCGATATGCCGTGCCACCGCCACCATCATGGCTGCCTTGGCGCGGGTGTTGACGTGGCGCGGTGTTTTCACACCGTTCTTTTTGCCGGAGCTGTTATCCAGCGCCGACATGCCCATGTACATCGCCAGCCCGGTTTCCGATTTGAAACGCTCCAGTGTGCCAACTTCCCCCGCGATTTCCGCCATCGATGTTTTTCCGAAGCTAGGTATGCTGCCGATGGTTTGCGCCAGTTTTGATTGCGCGGCGATGCCCGCAATTTTCAAATCCAGTGCCTTGATGTCCTTTCCCAGCGCCAGTATGCGGTGCGCGTCCTGCAAAATCATTTCGCCCACCCATTCAACATCGGTGGCAAATTGTGCCTGCGCTTGCCAAGCCTGTATCTGTGCCGCATAGGTCTTGCCCACGCCGGGTATGGGCCAACAGGCTGGATCGTCGCAGATTGGCCAGCTTGGTCAATTTGTCGCGGCAGGTGAGGAAATTCAAGAACCAGATATTGTCCGCTTCCCCGGTGATTGCCATCAGTCCCGGGCACACCGCATGAAGGTCACTTTGCAGCCGGTTGATGACGCGCACCCGTTCCCACACCAGCTGTTTGCGCCGTCGTGTGGTGCGTTTGAGTTGGTCGTTTTCAACGGGTGTCGGCGCGACTTCGTGGAGCGCGTTTTTTGCCAGCGGCAGGTGCTCGGACAGGCGGAACAGTTCGAGTATCCTGCGCGCATCGATGGCATCGGTCTTGGCCGGTGCCGGGAATATTTCCTTGTAGCGGGCGAGTTTGAGGTTATTGACGCTGTACAGGCGGTAACCGTGCCGGAGAATTTGTCCGTCCAGCGGGCGCGCCCAGCCGTTATAGCCTTCCATGGCAACGGCTACCGGCAATTGATGGCGTTTTTCAAGGCGTTCGATATGGTGAAAAAATTCCTTGAAGCCGCCTGCATTGTGACTAATATCGAACTCATCCAACAGCTTGCCGTCCGGCAGCCCGACTGCCACCCGGTGACAGGTGCTGCCGACATCTACTGCAACTCGTATTGAGAGGGGGTACATGATTGACTCCTTGAGTAAAAGATAAGCCAGTTGGAAAATCATCCAAACGTCTCGTCTACTTTCAGAGCCACGATCTTGTTTGATTGGCACCATCCCGGCAGGCGTGTTGGATGATGCAGGTGACAGGGGCGGCATTTCAGACTCAAGCGAGACCCGTTACCAAGTTCGTTGACCCCAGGAGCCACACCCCCGTCAGTGAGATATGCTACGCTTTCATCTGACGGTCGTCATCTGCAAATTCAATGGTAGACCCATATAGATCGACGTTGAATAAAGTACGTTGATCAATCACTTTGTTTGTCACTCCGTTCATCCCAAATAATCTCCACACCGGCTTCACCCAGCTGAGCCTTATAGGCATTGGCCGACACTACGCCCGGGATGCACACTAATTCAGTATTTAAAAAAAGCAAGGGTAATAAATCACGTTGCCACGGCAATATCTCATGTTCCTGCAACAAATTTCTCAAACTTTGAGGTGGTCGAGCGGCATCGACCCGAATATTTTCGCCCCCCCGACGCGGACGAATTGTTACATCGCCAAGTTGTAATTTGGACAAACTCAAACCTTGTCCGACGACCTGTTTAAAACAAAGCCTACCGTATGGAGGAGACAACAATATTTCCGCCTCTCCATGCCAAACAACGGTGAAATCAACCGGTAATGGCAGCGCATGCATACTGAACGCATAATTACGATGGCGGCGTATTTGCCAGCTCTGCCACTCTATGCACACCTGCGCATCCTGGCGGGCATTACACAATTGGCGCAACATTTCCTGTAACCGGGTACTGTCGGGAATAGGCGCACCTTGCGTGGCAAGAAAATAACGCAATAAATTTTTTCCCCGTGTTGCGCCAAACGTACACAACCGCCTAACATCCAGTCGATTATCCACTATAGCCAGTTTCGCATCCTGCTGCGCTAACTCGTCCAACAGTTCAGTGGCCTCGGCAAAATGCTGTGCGCTGCGCAAAAAAGTTTTTCGATAAGCAGGAAAGAATTGTTCCAGCTGAGGCAAAACACGATGCCGTAAAAAATTGCGCGGATAAGTTTCGTCGGCATTGCTACCGTCCTCTACCCATTGAAGAGCATGTTTGCGTGCGTACTCCATCAATACCGAACGAGGAACATCAAGCAAAGGGCGTATTAATGACGGAGCATTAGCCCGGTGTTTGATAGCTGGCATGGCACTTGCGCCACGCACGCCAGCTCCGCGCAACAATTGCAGCAACAATGTTTCGGCCTGATCATCGAGATGGTGCGCCAGTGCTATGAAATCAACCGACTGCCGAGCAAATGCGGCGTGCCGAAGTTTGCGTGCCGCCGCTTCGATACCTAACGAACGTAACGGCGCAATGTTCACTCGCTCTATTTGCAGGGGAATATTATGGCGTGCGCATAAATCCGCACAGAATGTCGCCCACGCATCTGCTTTTGGATTAATACCATGATGAACATGCAATGCGCTAAGACGCCACGAATATCGGACAGACAGTTTGTGCAGCAGATACAGCAGAACCACCGAATCAACGCCGCCACTCAATCCAAGCAGGATAGAGCGCCCCTCGGGAATTAAGGGAAAGAGCGCGTCCGCGACGCGCTCCGTTAAATCAAAGCCCGACTTCCTTGAACTTACCATAGCCCATTACGCGGTTGAAACGGCCCTGCAACAGCTTGTCTATGGGTTGGGATTGCACTTGTTTCAGAGCATCCTGCAAACTTTTTTTCATCGTGAGCATCATCGCCTGATAATCACGGTGAGCACCGCCCGGCGGTTCATTAATAATCTTGTCAATTAAGCCCAACGCCTTCAATCTGGTAGCAGTAATTCCAAGCGTTTCAGCGGCATCTACCGACTTATCCGCATTTTTCCACAGAATTGCCGCACATCCTTCTGGCGAGATGACTGAATAGGTAGCATATTGAAGCATCAGTAGCGCGTCACCCACTGCAATGGCCAACGCGCCACCGGATCCGCCCTCTCCGATCACCGTGCAGATCAACGGTACGCGCAGCTCTGCCATTACGTACAGATTTTTACCAATAGCTTCGGACTGCCCGCGCTCTTCGGCCCCAATTCCAGGATAGGCACCCGGTGTATCAATAAAGGTTATCACCGGGATATCAAATTTTTCTGCCAGCCGCATCAAGCGCATGGCCTTGCGGTAACCTTCCGGACGAGGCATGCCAAAATTGCGGTATTGTCTTTCCTTGGTATCGCGCCCCTTTTGATGTCCGATTACCATCACACTCTGACTATTAAAACGTGCCAATCCACCAACAATGGCTGGATCATCGGCGTATGCACGATCCCCATGTAATTCCTCAAAATCGGTAAACAGGTATTGAATATAATCCAGCGTGTAAGGCCGCTGCGGATGGCGTGAAACTTGAGATATTTGCCATGGCGTTAGTTTGGCGTAAATTTCCTTGGCCAATGTCTGACTTTTCACTTGCAGACGATTAATTTCATCGGAAATATCCAGAGCGGAATCATTTTGTACAAAACGGAGTTGCTCAATCTTGCTTGCCAGTTCGGCAATGGGCTGCTCAAAATCCAGGAAGGTAGCTTTCATAATTTCGTATTTATTTGCGAATTCAAATGGTACAAGTATTCAATTGCCCCGCCAAAAATATGCGGATTATTCTTTACTAAGTTGCCAACAATACAATCTGCGTTTATTACTCCGCCGCATATCGCGCCAGAAATTTCGGTAAGCGCCACAGCTTCCACGCTGAACTTCGCGTCAGCAAAAATCGCTGCATGGTGCCCTCCGTATCAAATATATTCAAACCAAGTTGCTTGATACGTCCGTTATGTAACATTTCCCACAGCGGTGCTATATAACGCTGTTCCAAGCTCTGCACGGAATCGCGCCAGGCATGTAAATTGCCCTGCTGTATTGGAAAGCGTAAACCCTCCCAAACGATCAATGCATCACCTTCATCATCAGTCCACTGGGTTAAATCACCCGGCGATATCAGGCAGGGAATTCCGGCCGCCTGTGCGAACACTCCGGCAAGGAAACTGTCGCCGCAAACTTGGGTATATGGCCGCGCCAATTGTTCTACCGCGTGCCCCCCTCCCCACATCCATATACTGTTTATGGGCAAATCACCTCGCGCCTCGCGCACTTGATTGACCGGATGTTCAAAAAAAATCATTTGAATTTCATTGAAAATCTTATGCCAATTCAAAGCATCCTGTCCCTCAGGAAGATAAGATTGTACATCCTTGCCCGCAACCTGCGCCAATGGTCGTGTCACAATATCCGGCGCATTCTCCAACCTAAGATACCATCGTTGCGGATGTGGCGAAATAAAATGCAAACCATCCACGGAAAAATGCGAATTCAGACTGGCACATAACTGCGCCGCCTCATCCGCATCCAATGGAATATGGGGGTGCAAAAACAATTGTGTGCGTCTCATTTGCAAATGTACCGGATCAGCACGTAGCCAATAGGCTGATCCCGGCTCCATGCCGTCTGCCAACAAAGTAATCGGCGCGATAGGGTCATCCATATGACGAGCAACACAAAACGCTCGGCATAACCACGCTTCCAATGATTCCGCAGAACCAACATTTGACGACAAGAATATAGGTTCAGCACGCGCCAGCATTTTTTCCAAGGCTGGCAAATACAAACCCGCACAAGCGTCAACCGCAATCTCTCGCGGTAAAAATAAATCAGGAATAACGATCTCTACATTTCTCATACTGGATTTATCTTGAATGACTTGCTCAAAATTTTATTGGGTACGTTCGTATCCATTCTCATCAAGTTTGGCAAAGAAAATGCGTGGATAATTTAGACACACTGCGCCACCATATCCGGAATGAGGAAATATATATTGTCGGCAGTTTACCACCCCATAAAGAACACTCTTGTGGCAAACTAACGACCCATTCATTTTGAGCCATTCACTTTGCGTCCATACGAACTTTTCATTGGTCTGCGTTACACCCGTGCAAAACGGCGTAATCATTTCATTTCCTTTATTTCACTTATCTCCATGCTGGGTATGGCGTTGGGCGTGGCCGCATTGATTGTGGTGCTATCGGTAATGAATGGCTTCCAAAAAGAAATACGCACCCGCATTTTAGGTGTTGCGCCCCATCTGCAAATTACTGAAGAAGGTAATAGCATGGCAGATTGGCGATCGGCCTTGCAGCTCACGTCAAAATATCCGCAAGTAGCAGCTGCCGCTCCTTTCGTGGATGGGCAGGGCATGGTGTCATTTGATCAAAATGTGCAGGGAGTAATGGTGCGCGGCATTTTGCCACAGGATGAAAGCAAAGTAATCGATCTGTCCGGCAAAATGAAGACAGGTTCACTATCTGCCCTGCAGGAAGGCAGTTTTGGTATCGTACTAGGCTCGGACTTGGCGCGTATGCTGGGTGTACATCTGAATGACAAGGTCTTACTCATTTCCCCCCAAGGACAAATTACACCTGCCGGGATGGTGCCGCGCCTCAAACAATTCCGTGTCGTGGGTATTTTTGAAATCGGCATGGCACCTTACGACAATACGCTAGCACTTATTCACCTTAATGACGCGCAAAAGCTCTATCAAATGAATGGTGCAGTCAGCGGCATTAGTGCTCGTCTGCACGACCTTGACCTGGCGCCCAATGTGGCCTTTGAAATACAACGCAACCTGCCGCAAAATATCAACGTCAGCGATTGGACCCGCCAACACTCCAATTATTTCCGCGCTGTACAAATCGAAAAGAAAATGATGTTCATCATTCTTTCACTCATTGTGGCGGTAGCCGCATTCAATATTGTCTCCACGCTGGTAATGGCAGTTACCGACAAACAGGCCGACATCGCCATTCTGCGCACGCTCGGTGCTTCACCTGCCAGCATTATGAAAATATTTATTGTTCAGGGTGCATTGATCGGGCTGATCGGTTCGGTATTTGGCGTTGGCGGAGGGGTACTGCTGAGCCTCAACATCGACACTGTGGTGCCGTTTATAGAACGACTGCTGGGCACTCACTTCCTTTCCAAAGAAGTGTATTTTATCAGCGAACTCCCCTCCGATTTGCAGCGCGATGATGTGCTTGTCGTGGCATGCTTCTCTTTCCTCATCAGCCTGCTCGCCACGCTATATCCAAGTTGGCGTGCATCCAGAACACAACCTGCGGAG
>JBIIMQ010000125.1:0-5456 GCA_044337935.1 Candidatus Nitrotoga sp. | reverse complement strand
TGCGATGCTCTTGCACCAGACGGACTGCGCGTTCTTTTACTTCGGGGAAATATTTGTTTGTCTTGTTCATGGCTCCATTCTCTCAAGATTTGGAGCCTCCTCAAAACCCGGGGCGATTCACGGAGTATTGTGGCAAGCCGGAATCGCACGACTACCAGTTGTATCTGGCCTTGAATGACATCGAGCATACCAAGACCAAAGTGCGCCACCCGCAGACCAATGGCATCTGTGAACGCTTCCACAAGACCATCCTGCAAGAGTTCTATCAGGTTGCATTCAGACGCAAGATATACAGCTCAATCGAAGAGCTGCAGGTTGACGTGGATAACTGGTTGCTGGACTACAACAACGACCGTACCCATCAAGGCAAGATGTGTTGCGGGCGTACACCGATGCAAACATTATTTGACGGAAAGGAGGCGTGGCACGATAAAATTACCACATTGAATAGCTGAATCTGAACTGACAGTCACTTCGATTAAATCGGGTAACTGTCAGATGATGTCGCGACTACTACACGTCAAGCGAGATACGCATTGCCTGACAAGTTTTCAGTCACATGCTTTAAAATTTTTCTGGTAGCAGTCGTTTGCCATTTTCTGTGCTTTTGCGATTTGCTGTAGCGTCATTTTCTTTGACACCTTGTCGCGATTTTTCATCGCTTCTGTATGCCCGGTCGCCGCACTAAGATTAAACCATGTATGTGCGCGAACATAGTCCAGTGCAACGCCTTGTGCTTCTTCATACATTATGCCGAGACTATATTGCGCATAGGTATTCCCCTGTGCTGCTGCCAGGCGATACCATTTCACCGCTTCGGCGTAATCTTGTGGGACGCCTTGCCCGGTTTTATAACTCACACCGAGATTGAATTGCGCCTCGGCTTGTCCTTGAGCCGCAGCCAGACGCCACCATTTGACCGCCTCTGCGTAATCCTGCTGGATGCCTAACCCTTTGCTATACATATAGCCAAGATTATATTGCGCCAGATTATCCCCTTGCGCGGCGGCTAAACGGAACCATCTGGCAGCTTCAGCGTGATCTTGCGGAATGTCCTGTCCGTTGAAATATATTAACCCGAGATTGTTTTGTGCATATGCATTTCCTTGGGCTGCAGCTAGCTGATACCACTTAATTGCGTCGGCATGATTTTTCGGGACGCCTTGCCCGTTCATATAAAGTGCTCCAAGATTGAACTGTGCTTCCGCGTGTCTTTGATCCGCAGCCAAGCGCCATAATTTGAGTGCTTCGGAGTCATTGTGCGTAAGCCCTTGTCCATTGGAATACTTCAAGCCAAGATTGAATTGTGCACTGGCATTGTTTTGGGCTGCTGCTAATTGATACCATTTAACGGCTTCGGCGTAATCCTGCGAGATGCTTTTCCCGGTGTCATACATATAGCCGAGATTGAATTGTGCATTGGCATGTCCTTTAGCCGCAGCTAATTTCCACCATTTGATGGCCTCCGCAGGATTTTGAGCAATGCCTTGTCCAGTAGCATATCTTTGCCCCAGCTCATATTGTGCGTTTACATTTCCTTGAGCTGCAGCCAGTTGATACCATTTCACTGCTTCGGTGTTGTCCCGGGTAACACCCTGCCCGTTGTCGTATCTCTGGGCTAATTCATATTGCGCATTCACATTTCCCTGTGCGGCAGCTAGCCGATACCATTTCACCGCCTCGGCCTGGTCTTGCGCAACCCCTTGCCCGTTGGCATATCTCTGGCCTAGCTCTTGCTGTGCGTTTACATTTCCCTGCGTTGCAACCAGCCTGAACCATTTAACTGCTTCGGCGTAGTCTTGGGTAACCCCTTGCCCGTTGGCATATTTCTGGCCCAGTTCATATTGCGCGTCAACATTTCCTTGTTCTGCTGCCAAGCGAAACCAGTTGATTGCTTCGGTATAACTTTGCGTAATCCCTTGCCCGTTGGCATAGATCAGGCCGAGGTTGAATTGTGCATCGGCATCCCCTTGCGCTGCTGCCAGACGGTACCACTTCACAGCATCAGTATGGCTTTGCGTGACACCATGCCCATTTTTATATCGATGGCCGAGATTTAATTGCGCTCGAACATCTCCATGTGCCGCTGCCGATTGATACCATTTAATTGCTTCCGTGTAATTTTGAGGAGTACCTATCCCTTTTTCATACATCAGGCCAAGATCATACTGTGCCCCCGTAATGCCATGTGCCGCAGCCTGACGAAATAACTTCAATGCTTTTGCGTAGTTTTTTGCAACGCCTTGTCCACTGTAATACATCTTTCCAAGATGGTATTGAGCGTCTATGCTTCCTTTCGACGCTGCAATTTGATACCACGTGGCTGCTGATTCGTAGTCACCGTGTTTATACGCATTCAAGCCATCTCTGAGAGCATCTGCCAACGTTGTGCCTGCATTCAGCAGCAGTGCCGTTACTATGAGAAAGAGTAGTTGTTTCATGAATGTCCTCATTGTGTTGCCGAAAAAGCGACCTTTCAATTGTGTGAATTATTTGATGGGCGAACCATGCTATATCCTGAGGCTGTTTAAATTTTTCTATATTCGGGACGTTGCGGGTAAAAGTAGATGTTTTACGTACAACTTTGCAAGCTCATAATGGCTGTGTTTGCGTCTATTACTCTGATTGTCGGTAATCTTATCATGACGATATTGTGATTCGTGTAGTTGCCCGAATGATTACGAATGACACTATCGCAGACATCGAAGATATATTTCGGCAGCTTATGCGTTATATAAATGGTGATTTCAAAGATTTATTGTCGTTTCAGTGTATGTAAATCGCAAGCTTTGTTTTATGGATGGCGTTTTGCTCACTATATCAGCATGTTTTAATTAAATATTATGGGTATTGATACGTTTCGAATTGCTAACGAACAGGATGCAGAGGTAATAGCCAATCTCGTCAATATGGCATATCGGCCGGAATTAGGTGCGGCCGGTTGGACGCATGAGTCCGATCTGGTATCTGGCAGCAGGACAAGTGTCAGTCAGATCACGGAAATAATATCAAAACCTGATTTTGTGATTTTTTTGGGTATACAGGGATTGGAAACGGTGGCCTGTATACATATCGAAAGAGATGGCACTCATAGCTATATTGGGATGTTCGCGGTTAATCCGATTTTGCAGGGAGCGGGAGTTGGAAAACAAATGCTCGCTTATGCCGAGCATTACGCATGTGAAAATTTTGGATCCGACAACTTATTGATGGTTGTTGTATCTTCCAGAAGTGAACTGATTGCTTTTTATCAAAGACGTGGTTATCAAAAAACTGGATCTATAATGGATTATCCGGTGACAGCGGGTGCCGGTATTCCAAAACATACCGGCCTTAAAGTTGAGATATTGGAAAAGCGGCCGGATGTTGTGACCAAGCGGGGTGCTTGGACAAACGTTCAATCCATCAGGAATCGTTATGAGTGATCAAGATGTTACCGTAGCCGTGGAGGCTGCACAGGTTGCACCGCGAACTAAATCATCGAATTATCCGGAACCGTTCGCCTCGTGGATGGCGGGGCGGGAAAAGCGTCCGCTCGGTGATTTGTTTGGCCTTACAAATTTCGGGGTAAATTTAACCCGGCTTGCGCCCGGCGCCTGTTCAGCTTTGCGTCATGCTCATTCACGACAGGACGAATTTATCTACATTTTACACGGGCATCCTGTATTACTTACCGATGCCGGAGAAACGCAGCTTTCTCCGGGGATGTGTGCGGGATTTAAAGCGGGCACGGGCAACGGGCATCATCTGGTTAACCGCACAGATGATGAGGTGAGTTATCTTGAAGTTGGTGACCGTAGCGCGGGAGATTCAGCCGTGTATCCCGATGATGATTTGCAGGCGGTTTTAGTCGAAGGGAAATGGCACTTTACCCATAAGGATGGCTCGCCATATTGAATCGTACCTATTCGATGGGTGTTATGCGGAAAAGTTGTGTGGCACCGGTTTTTTTACGATGCGATATTGAATAGGGGGAGTACATGCAATACGTTTTAATTATTCATGAAGTTGAGGCGTATCCGGCGTGGAAGACGGTTTTTGATCAGGCGGCAGAAATTAGAAAACGCGCCGGAGAAATCAGCTACCAGTTGCTGCGATATGACGATGATGCAAACAACATCGTACACTTTTCGGAATGGAAATCGATGGAGAATGCCCGGCGTTTCTTCGAATCCCCCGAGTTGGTTGAAATCAGAAAAAAGGCCGGTGTAAAAGCCCCTGATTTTATTTATCTGCAAGAAATTGAGCGCGGTCTGTTATAGCCTCATCAAGCTCTATTACATCGTGGAGGTCAGTATGTATTTCATGATGATAAAATGCCAGATAGGTTCTACTTTGTGTTAATTGTTCAATATTATCTCGATCGGTTCGCCCATTTTATTAATGGGGGATTTGAGAGAGTCAATCCGCGTCAGCCATAACTGATATTTTTTAAGAGGAATTACCATGACCATTTCCATGTATCAGGCTTCAGTTCCACCGATGATTCGTACTTTAACCAATTTGCAGGCGATACTTAAAAAAGCTGATGAGCACGCTGAGGCAAAGAAAATTCCCCCGTCGGTATTAATCAATGCAAGACTTTATCCGGATATGTTTCCGCTTTCACGCCAGGTTCAGATTGCTGCGGATATTGCCAAGCGTGGCGCTGGACGTCTTGCCGGTGTGGAAATGCCGAAGCATGAAGATTGCGAATCCACTTTTCAGGAGTTAATTGTGCGACTGGACAAGGTGATTGCGCTGCTTGAAACCGTGAAGCCGGAGCAAATTGATGGAACCGAGGATAAGACAATTGATTTGCCTATGCACGATAAGGTGCTCACGTTTAAAGGGTTGCCATTTTTGCTTACTTACGTATTGCCAAACGTTTATTTCCATGTGACGACTGTCTATGCGATTTTGCGGCATAACGGTGTAGAGATTGGTAAACAGGATTTTTTAGGTAACCCAAACTAATCAGTTCCAAGCTTATTTGATACTGTATTCGGCTTATGTCCAGTTCTGCCCACAATTTGCTCATTGATTTTCTTTCCGACTTGGAGCAGACCGCTATTCTTTGGCAGCTGGCTTTGCTGGTGCTGAGTTTGGCACTTGCCTGGGGAATCAACCATGTGTTGTTGGGCAGACTCAACAAACTGGAGTGGGTGTCGAAAGTCGGCCTGGGTGGTGCATCCCGGGTCGCTTTTCCGCTGATTGCGTTGTTGTTGGTGTTGATCGGAAGATCCATACTCAAGAACTGGCATTCCATCAATATTCTGAATATTGTGGTGCCTCTCTTGTTTGCATTGATGTTGATTCGATTGGTTATCTACATCATTCGTCAGGTTTTTGTTTCCAGTAGTTGGTTGCAAAGTTCCGAACCATTCATCGCCATGGCGATCTGGATTGGCTTTGCCTTGTATCTCACGGGATATCTCCCTGAAATTATCGATGCAATGGATCATGTCGGCTTTCGT
>JBIIMQ010000027.1:0-17436 GCA_044337935.1 Candidatus Nitrotoga sp. | reverse complement strand
CTATCCCTTCGCCTTGGCCACCATTACCAATGCAGGACGCAAAATCCGGTCATGCAATTGATAGCCTTTCTGCATTACGCTTACCACCGAGTTGGCTTCCAGGTCGCTGTCGACCATGCTGATGGCCTGGTGTTTGTGGGCGTCGAATTTTTCGCCGACCGGGTTGATTTCCTGGATGTTGAATTTAGTGAATACGGCAGAGAGTTGTTTGAGGGTGAGTTCCATGCCGCTCTTGAAACTTTCCACTGTGGCGGTATCAACAGCCAATCCTGCTTCCAGGCTGTCTTTCACCATCAGCATTTCATTGGAGAAATGCTCTACGGCTAATTTCCGAGCTTTACTGATGTCTTCCTGCGCACGACGACGGATATTCTCGCTTTCTGCCTTGGCGTACATCCAGGCATCGTAGTGCTCTTGTGCTTTGCGCTCGGCTTGTTGCAGCATCTCCTCAAGACTTGGCGTAACCTCCGGGTTAAGCGTATCTTCAGCTTGGGTGGTTTGTTCAGGCTGTTGAGATGAGGATTCGGTTGGTTCCATCTGCTTCTCCAAAATGATTTCTTTAAAATGTGTAGCGTGCAAATGGGGGCTTATTTTTTGATTTCAAGAGCATTGCGCAATAATTTTTTTTCACGTGAGATAATGCGAGTTTGCGGGTATTGATCGCAAGTTTGATTCTATTGTTACTGCTGTGATCCATCAAAAAAACTATTACTGGCGCATCGCCGGCTTTTATTTCTTTTGCTTTGCTTTTGTAGGCATGTTTGCGCCGTACTGGGGCTTGTATCTGAAATCTATTCATTTCGATGCAATGCAAATTGCCATTCTAATGTCGGTTCAACCAGTAATGCGGATGCTGTCGCCCACGCTATGGGGATGGCTGGCAGACCATACCGGGCAGCGTTTGCTGGTGGTGCAGTTGGCAGCGCTGTGCAGTGTCCTCAGTTATCTGGGTGTATTTTTTACGACTGATTTTGTCGGTTTATTCCTGGTAATGATGGCGATGAGTTTTTTCTGGAGTGCGTCCATGCCGTTGGTGGAAGCGACTACGCTGACTTATCTGGGTAATCATACCGCCCGGTATGGTCGCATCCGTTCTTGGGGATCGGTAGGTTTTATTATGGCGGTATTGGGGTTGGGCTACGCGTTTGACGCTATCGCTATCGCCTGGATATTGTGGGTCGGTGTGGCGATTAAATTGGGCATTTTACTGTTTGCACGCCAGATTCCGCCAACCGAAGTATTAGCGCACCATACCGATAGTCAGCCCATTTTGCGTTTGGTGCTTCAGCCGCAAGTACTCGTTCTGTTTGGAGCCTGTTTTCTGATGGCACTGGCGCACGGCCCGTACTACACCTTTTATTCGATCTATCTGGTGGAGAATGATTACTCAAAAAGTGCGGTTGGTTGGCTGTGGGCGCTGGGTGTGATTTGTGAGATCGGGGTGTTTTTCGCCATGCCGTGGCTGATGATGCGTTTCACCTTGACCAGGATTCTGATCGCAAGTTTTGTCTGTGCAGTGATGCGTTTTTTGTTGATAGGCTGGGGGGTGGACGTGTTGCCACTAGTGCTGGTTGCACAGATGTTGCATGCCGCTACTTTTGGCGCCTTTCATGCGGTGGCGATGGCGATGGTACATCAGTTTTTTCGCGGTCGGCACCAGTCCAAGGGGCAGGCTTTGTTCGGTAGTATTACCTACGGCGCCG
The DNA here is from genome assembly GCA_044337935.1 of Candidatus Nitrotoga sp. Classification (GTDB taxonomy): domain Bacteria; phylum Pseudomonadota; class Gammaproteobacteria; order Burkholderiales; family Gallionellaceae; genus Nitrotoga. The sequence continues at coordinate 15,733 of JBIIMQ010000027.1, read as the reverse complement.
GCGGCATGGTCGGTGGATTGTTGAGTGGCCCGTTATGGGAGCATTGGGGGGCAAGTGTGATGTATACAGCTAGCGCCATGGCGGCATTGCTTGGATTAATACTGATATTTTGGAAATTGAGAATGGTGGCATTGCCTGAAAGGTAGTTGAGCTTGACGATTTTCAGGAGTGTTAAACGCCACAGCTTGGTTTAGGTAATGCCGTGCTGCATTGCGGTTGATTTCGAGTTTCAGTTGTTTGATTTGAATTCGTTGTAAATTTGATTCGGATTCTGGCTTATTTCCATGTCTGGGGGGCTTCCCCCTTGATTTATTTCAGTATTGCGGTATGCTTCGTCCAGATATTTTTCCGCTGCGGAGAAGACGTGTATAAAAAACTTATTATGCTGCTGTTATTGCTCGTACCCGCACTGGTCGTGCAAGCCGCGCCTGATAAAGAAATTACCCAGGAGCAGGTTGATGATTTGACCACCAAGGTACTGAAATATACTTCTTCGCCTAAATTGCATTCATCGATCGCTCTGATTTACGATGAACAGGATCACCGTCCCTTATATGGCAAGAATGCCGGCGCTGTTGTGCCTATTGCATCCATTACCAAGCTGATGACTGCGATGGTGGTGTTGGATGCAGAGTTGCCGCTGGACGAAAAAATTACCATTAGTGTGTTTGATTTTGACATTCTCAAAGGCAGTCATTCGCGTATGCGTATTGGCATGACTCTGACACGTGGCGAATTGCTTAATCTGGCGTTGATGTCTTCAGAGAACCGTGCGGCTGCGGCATTGGCGCGTACGTATCCGGGCGGTACCAATGCCGCTGTGGCGATGATGAATGAAAAAGCGACCGAATTGGGTATGACGAAAACGCATTTTCGTGATCCGACCGGTTTGAATAGTGGGAATACTTCCACTGCGCAGGATTTGGTAAAAATGTTGATTGCGGCTCGGCAATATCCACTCATCCACGAATACAGCACCAAGGCGTCGCATTGGGTTACCGCTCCCGGATTCCCACCGTTACATTTTGGAAATACTAATCCGTTGGTGAAAAATGCGTCCTGGGATATCGGGGTGAGTAAAACCGGCTATATCAATGAAGCGGGGCGCTGTCTGGTGATGCATGCGCGTATCTTGCGCCGTCCGGTGATCATCGTGTTGTTGGATTCACAGGGCAAAAACACGCGCGTGGGTGACGCCAATCGCGTCAAGAAATGGATGGAAACCGCAGCGATACGCGGACGCAATACCAATACGCGGCGGGGTTAATTTTTGTACTTGGTATTTCAGTACGTGATGTCTAAGTACGTGATGTAAAACTTTTCAAATTGGTCGGGGAAATTGGATAGCTGTATCTTTCCCGGCCGCCTCACTGCTAATTCCAATGTGCCAGTGGTTTGCTACGCGGCTATTGTATTGTCGTCGCGCAGGCGTAGTGCTTCTTCGATGTCCACGGCTACTACGTGCGATACGCCGCGCTCCTGCATGGTTACGCCGACCAGTTGCTGTGCCAGTTCCATGGTGATTTTGTTGTGGCTGATGAAGATGAATTGGGTGTACTGTGCCATTTTCTGGATCAGTTTGCACAATCGTTCGGTGTTGGTGTCGTCCAGCGGTGCATCGACCTCGTCCAACAGGCAGAAAGGTGCGGGATTAAGCTGGAACATCGAGAATACCAGCGCAATCGCAGTTAACGCTTTTTCGCCGCCGGAGAGCAAGTGAATTGAGGCATTTTTTTTGCCGGGCGGTTGAGCCATCACCTGTACGCCGCTATCCAGTATTTCATCACCGGTTAACACCAGGCGTGCTTCGCCTCCGCCAAACAGAACCGGGAACATCTCTGCCAGATGACGATTTACCTCATTGTAAGTGGCGAGTAATAAATCACGCGATTCTTTGTCGATGCGACGAATCGCCCCTTTCAGTGTGTCCATCGCTTCGGTTAAATCTTTTTCCTGGGCATCCAGATATGCTTTGCGTTCTTGTGCTGTGTGCAATTCTTCAAGCGCAGCCAGATTCACCGAACCCAATCTGGTGATCTCATTGTTCAAACGATTTAATTCGGTTTGTAGTGTATTCGGCTTCATATTGCTGCTTTCCAATAGGGAGAGCAGTGCTGGTTCATCCACATTTTGCAGCTGCTCTGCCCATTGTTCATATTGCAGGCGCGCTTCCTGTTCTTTGAGTGACAACTCGTTGAGTTTTTCACGCAGCGGATGTAATTGTTGCTCGCAGGACAGGCGTTCCTGTTCCAGTCTGTTCAGATTGTGGGTGGTTTGTTCCAACGTGTCGCGTATATCGGCCAGCGCCTGTTCGCGTGTATGACGCTGTTGCAGCGCGTCCTGCAATTGCTGTTTGCTGGTGCCATCCTCTATGTGGTCCAACTCGCTCTGGTTTTGTACTAAAGTTTGTTCCAGTTGTGTCAGTGTTAGCGTGATCTGTTTGATGTTGTGATCCAGATCGGCGATTTTTTCCAAGCACGTTTTGGCAAAAAAACGGGCTTCCTGCAATTCATGCTGTGTTTTCTGCGAGCGTTCGCGCTGTTGGCGCAGCGCGGATTCTTGAGTGGCCGCTTGTAGCCGCGCCTGTTCAACTTCTGTTTGCTGTGCCGCAATGTTTACACGCAGAACGTCCATGCGTCCGGAAATTTCCTGATACTGGTATTGCTCTTCAGCAGACTGTTCGGTCAGTTCCTGCAATTCGCGTGCAATCTGTGCGGCGCGTTCGTGGCTGCGCTCGTGGGCTTGAGTTAATTTCAGAATTTGAACTTGTATTCCATGTTGGCGCTGTTGCAATTCGCTGTCTGCCGTGCGCAAGAGCGCAATGCGGCTTTCGATCGTATGAAAGGCTTCTTCTACTAGTGCCGCTTGACGTTTGCCATGATCCAAAGATTCAGTTTGTTGCTGGGTTGTTTCCTGCAATTGTTCAATTTCACGCTGCCGCGCCAGTAAGCCATGCACTAGGTTATCCGGAGCATGGAACAGTACGCTGTGCGCGCCGATCAGGTGTCCCTGCGGAGTAACCAGCCACGCGCCGGCAGGCAACTGTTCGCGCAGGCTCAATCCCAGTGCCAGTGTTTCCGTGACATACACACCGGATAACCAGTCGGTTACAACGGGTGTGGTTTGCGGATCCTGATAAGTTATGAATTTCCCTAGCGGGGTCAGGCCAATGTCTTCCCGGATTTTGTCATGATGTGCGCCGGTCGCTGTGAATACAGCCAGTCTGGCCGGCGGCACGTCGCCCCAGTGTGCGGTATTGTCCAGATGGGGCAGGGCCAGCGCGTTGAGGCGTTCGCGCAAAACGGCTTCCAGTGCATCTTCCCATCCCGGTTCAATGCTGATGGACTGCCATAAACGGGGTAGTTGGTCTAATTTGTGTTTGGCTAACCATGGTTTCAGGTTTTTGTCGTTGTCGACCTGTGTCTGGAGTTGTTGCAGCGCGGAAAGTCTGGCCTCTACTTGTGATAGTTGTCTTTCCAGTTCCTGTACTGCGTCGCGCTGGTTACGGCGTGCCGTATCTGCCTCCGGCAATTGCGCCTGAAGCTGTGCCAGTTGCTGTTGTTGCGTGTTGCGTTCGATCTCCATTTCGGCGAATAGAGATTGGATTTCTTCCAGTGCGGCGTGATCCACTTGCGGAAGATTATCCCGTTCCAGCAGTAAGCGCGAGCGACGCGCTTCCAGTTGTTGTATGTTGCGCTGAATATGTTCACCTTGCGTATAGGCCAGCTGTAGTTGTTGTTGCGAGACCAGCTGTTCGCGTTGCAGGGCATTAAAGCGTTCCTGCTCGGTGCGCGCCGCTTCTTCAGCTTGCGGCAGGTGGTGTGCTTCGGAATTTGCGCGGCTTTCCCGGGTCTCGACACGTATGTTTGCTTCCTGTTGTTGTGTCTGCCAATGTGCCAGTAAAGATTCCACACCCTGCAATTGTGTGTGTTGTTGCTCGATCTGCTGCGTGCAGTTGGTTATTTGTCTGGTTAGGCGCGTGCGTTGATCGTTGAGGTGAGCAATGTGCTGTTCGAGCCGGGCAATCTCGGCGTTGGCGGCATACAGTTCCCCTTGTCTGGCGTGCAGCGTGTCAGCTTGCGCGTAATGTTCGGTGCGTGTGCTTTCCAGCTGACTTTCCATCTCACGCAAGCGTGTCGTTCCGGCTTCCAGCTCGTTCTTCGTTTTTTCGATTGCCTGGATAAAACGCTCCCGGCGTGTTTGTGCATCCTGTTTGTTTACCAGCCATAGCAAGCGTTGCGTGGTGTCACGTTTTGATTCCAGTTCGCGGTAAAGTGTGGCTACCGCTGCTTGTTCGGTCAGATGGGCAAGTTGTTTTGTCAACTCTTGCAGGATGTCATTAACGCGCAGCAGATTGTCGTGTGTATCGGCAATGCGAAGTTCAGTTTCGCGGCGGCGGTCACGGTATTTGGATACGCCCGCCGCTTCTTCCAGAAATATACGCAGCTCTTCCGGCTTGGCCTCGATAATGCGCGAAATCATGCCCTGTTCGATGATGGCGTAAGCACGCGCGCCCAGCCCGGTGCCCAGGAAAATGTCGGTTATATCCTTGCGCCGTACTTGTTGATTATTGATGTGGTAACTGGAATTGCCATCGCGCAGCAGTATGCGTTTGATAGAGATTTCAGCGTAGCTCGACCATTGGCCGGCAGCTTTGCCCAAACTGTTATCAAAGATCAGTTCGACGCTGGCGCGTGAAACAGGTTTGCGTTTGCCGGAGCCGTTGAAAATGACATCCTGCATGGATTCACCGCGTAAAGCCGAAGCGCGTGATTCACCCAGCACCCAGCGCAGTGCGTCGATGATGTTCGATTTGCCGCAGCCGTTCGGGCCGACAATGCCGACAACTTGCCCGGGCAGGGCAATATGAGTTGGATCAACGAAGGACTTGAATCCGGCGATCTTGATATGAGAAAGGCGCAATTTCAATCAGTTGAACATTATAATGTGCCATATTCTAACCGACCCACAAGGCATATCAAAATGAGCGCTTCGCCCAGTAAAACCGTGGCCAGCAAACTTCTGGAAACTTTCGTTAATCCTAATTCCGCGCGCGATTACCATATTCATATGGAAATCCCCGAGTTTACGTGTCTGTGTCCCAAAACAGGGCAGCCCGATTTTGCCACGCTAATCCTCGATTACATCGCGGATACGACTTGTATTGAGCTGAAAAGCCTCAAGCTTTATATCTGGTCATTCCGTAATGAAGGGCATTTCCACGAGGACGTCACCAATCGCATCTTGGATGATTTGGTTGCCGCTGCTCAGCCGCGATTTATGCGCCTTACCGCCAAGTTTTATGTTCGCGGTGGAATTTTTACCAATGTCGTGGCTGAACACCGGAAGCCGGGTTGGCAAGCGCCGCCGCCAGTGGATCTGATGCAGTTCAAGACACAGTCAAATACGCGTGGCTAGTTGCGAGTAGTTTAGGGTCGGCTGCCGCAGCATTAACTAATTTAACTTGGGAGTAACAGATGGCGAGTCAACCTGAAATTACCAACATGGCATTGTTCTGCGATTTTGAGAATATTGCGTTGGGGGTGTGCGATGCCAAATATGCACAGTTTGACATCAAGAAGGTGCTTGAACGTTTGTTGCTCAAGGGCAGTATTGTCGTGAAAAAAGCGTATTGTGACTGGGAACGGTACAAGAAATTCAAGGCGACGATGCATGAAGCCGCGTTTGAGCTGATCGAGATTCCGCATGTGCGTCAATCGGGTAAAAATTCTGCGGACATCCGCATGGTCGTTGATGCGCTCGATCTTTGCTATACCAAATCCCATGTCGATACTTTTGTCATCATCAGTGGTGATTCGGATTTTTCTCCATTGGTTTCAAAGTTGCGCGAAAACAATAAATATGTGATCGGGATCGGGGTTAAGGATTCGACTTCTGATTTGCTTAGCGCTAATTGCGATGAATTCATTTTTTATGATGATCTGGTGCGTGAGCAGGAAGCACAGAAAAAACGCGCCGAGAAAAAATCTCCGGCAAAAGTGCCTGCCGGTGGCAGAACGAAAAAAACAACATTGAAGTCGGAAGATGACAAGCGGCAGGAGGCGCTCGATTTTATCGTTGAAACCATTGAAGCATTGATTGCCGAACGGGGGGAGGAGAAAGTATGGTATTCCATGGTTAAACCCACCATGCAGCGCCGCAAGCCGGGTTTTACCGAATCGGCCTATGGCTATCGTTCTTTCAAGGGATTGGTTGAAGACGCGCAGAAGCATAATTTGCTCATGATGGTGCGTGACGAAAAAACAGGCCAATACACGATACGTTTGCCTGTTGTGGAGGATAACTGAGTTGTATGTGGTCCGTATGTGGCGCAGTAGATTTTGGGGGTGTATTCCACCCGTGGGTTCTTTAGAGTTTTTTGTTTGCTATGTTCGTCAGATTCATATCCGGTAATGCCGGGGCTATTAAACCGCAATGGTTATTCGAATGAAACCATTTGATTCGTCTTCAATGTTGTCGCCGGTTAATTTGCGGCGCGTGCTGGTACTTAAGAATATTGCTGTGGTAGGCCTGACGCTGGCGGTACTGGTGGTTGCCAAAGGGATGGGGATGCCGCTGCCATTTGCAGTGATTGGCACCGTGTTGCTGGCCCTTAATATACTCACGTGGGTACGATTCAAATTGCCATGGCCAGTGCAGGAAGTTGAGGTGTTCGGGCAGTTGGCGCTGGATGTTTTGTTGCTGAGTGCGCTGCTTTATTTGGCGGGGGGCACCACTAATCCGTTTGTACTGCTGCTATTGTTGCCGCTCACCATAGCGGCAGCCACGCTTTTGGCGATCTATGCCTGGCTGTTGGCCGCGTTAATCGTGGCCTGTTACACGTTTTTGATGTTCGTTTACATTCCGCTGCCGCATTTCCATATTGATCATGTTGCCCAGCTTGATTCAAGTGCTTGGTTGATGTGGTTTGGATTTGTGCTGGGCGTGGGATTGGTAGGATATTACGTGGTGAAGATGGGTAATACCTTGCGAGAACGCGAGCGCATGCTGGCGGAAGTGCGAGAAAATGCGTTGCGTGATGAACATCTGGTCGCTCTCGGCGCGCTGGCGGTGGGCGCGGCGCATGAGTTGGGCACGCCGTTGGGCACAATGGCCGTGGTGTTGAAAGAGCTTGAACATGAATATGCGGGGCAGCCTGGATTGGTGAAAGGGCTGCATTTGTTGCGAGATCAGGTGACGCGTTGCAAAAACACGCTTTCCCAGATGCTTTCGTCCACAGAACAGGCGCGTGCGGAAAGTGGGTACTGTGTCGCGCTGGATAGTTATTTTGAAGACCTGATTGCGCAATGGCGCGGTATGCGTCCCTCGGCACAAGTAAGTTATCGCTGGACGGGTTTATTGCCTGCACCGCAGATTGTCGCGGAACAAGTGTTGGGGCAAGTGATTACCAATATTTTAAACAATGCTGCCGATGCCTCGGAGGATAGCGTTGAGGTGGAAGTTAATTGTGATGCGGAGCAATTGCAAATCGAAGTATTTGATCGTGGATCAGGCTTAACGCCTTCTGCGGAAACACATGCCGGAAAATTATTTTTTACCACTAAAGAAAGTGGTCGGGGGCTGGGATTGTTTCTGGTTAATGCCGCATTGCGCCGGTTTGGCGGCACACTTTCATTGTCGAATCGGGAAGGCGGGGGAGTGTGCACCCGCGTGATATTGCCTCTGGCCCGGTTACGAGTGACGAATTCAATATGACTTTATTAGAATTGAAAAATCCATCTGCTCGCAAGTTGTTGTTGGTGGATGATGATGTCACCTATTGCACGGTGTTGGCGCAGGCCCTTTCCCGGCGCGGTTTTGTGGTAAGTGTGGCAAACAATGTGGATGAGGCCATTCAAATAATGGCGCAAGATTTGCCTGCCTATGCGGTGATTGATTTAAAAATGCCCGGGGCATCCGGTTTGACATTGGTGGCGCATCTTAAAGAACGTAAGGCGGATGCGCTTATCGTGGTGCTGACCGGTTATTCGAGTATTGCAACTGCCGTGGAGGCGGTGAAGCTGGGTGCGACCTATTATTTATCCAAGCCTGCGGATGCGGATGAAATTGTGGCGGCGTTTGGTCATCGACCCGGTATTACCGAAGCTGCGATTATGACCAAGCCTATGTCGGTGGATCGTCTGGAATGGGAACATTTGCAAAAAGTGTTGGCAGACTGTGGCGGAAATATCTCCGCTGCTGCACGCACGCTGAATATGCATCGGCGTACATTACAACGCAAATTGCAGAAATATCCTGTTCCCGAGCGTGGAGATTAGCGAAGTATTCTGTTAATACAATCCCGGATAATGTCGGCAGGTACTTTGGGTGGGATTATTGGTAGATATGTTGGTGCGGGGCTAGTGGCTTTTCAGGTTTCCCGCAACCGTAATGATTCTTAGAGTGCTGTATCGGTTTAAGGTAATGATAGCTGTCTGTGTTATTGGGCCGCATCAAGACTGGAAAGCTGTTCTGAACCGGTTTAATATTCAACTTGGGTAAAAATGTCTGGATTGGGGGCGACTTATAATCGGGCGCAGTGTCCGTGTGCTTTAAATTTCGACTCGAATTGCCGAGTTTTGTGTAATTACCATATCAGTTTTAATAGAGTTAAATAATTCATGTCCAATATTGTTATTGCTGCACTATATAAGTTTGCCAGGCTTCCCGACTTCCGCGAGATGCAGCGGGGTTTGTTCGATTTTTGCGTTGGGCAGGGGATCAATGGAACAATTTTATTGGCGGCGGAGGGGGTTAATGGAACAGTCGCCGGCACGCGCGCAGGAGTGGATGCGTTAATGAGTTTTTTGCGGGCGGATTCGCGATTGGCGGATATTGAACACAAAGAATCCTATTCTGATGAAATGCCTTTTGACAGAATGAAGGTGCGTCTCAAGAAGGAAATCGTTACGATGGGGGTGCCGGGTGTGGATCCGAACGAGAAGGTCGGAACCTATGTGGATGCGAAAGACTGGAATGCCTTGATTTCTGATCCGGACGTTGTGGTAATTGATACACGCAATTATTACGAATACGACATTGGGACTTTCCGGGGGGCTGTTAATCCGCATACGACAACATTCCGCGAATTCCCGGAATACGTCAGCAAAAATCTTGATCCGGCAAAGCATAAAAAAGTTGCCATGTTTTGCACTGGTGGAATTCGGTGCGAAAAAGCAACTTCTTTCATGCTTGAGCAGGGGTTCAAGGAGGTCTACCATCTGCAGGGCGGTATACTCAAATATCTGGAAAATATTCCTGCCGAAAAGAGCATGTGGGAGGGCGAATGTTTCGTATTTGACCAGCGGATTTCTGTTGGACAGGGCCTGAAGGTAGGCACGCATGATCAATGTTTCGCCTGCCGACATCCTGTTTCCCAGGAAGAAAAGGCATCACCCCATTATCAGCCCGGTATATCCTGCCCGTATTGTTTTGATACCTTGCCGCAAAAAACGCGTGACCGCGCGATGGAGCGGCATAAGCAGAATGAATTGGCACGAAAACGCGGTAGTTCACATATTGGAGTGCCGCAAAAAAAGCAAACAGTAACGCAAAGCGAGACTTGATGATTTGGATTCCGGTTGGAATATTAAACCGATTGCAGGATTGAAATCACTGTTGTTTGCTGGAAGTAGAGAACAAAACATATTTTCGACATCGGCATACAATTGATGACATCATTCATGGATGCCAGTTGTTGTGTGATCATGGTTGCGGACTTTAAACTTATTCCATTAGTGTTATCGGATTGGCCGATGGTCACGATAATTTAATATTAGACACGATTAAAATTACGGAGAGAACTTATGAAGTTGTCAACACCTGAAGGGGCGATTACCGGTGACTATGAAGAAGGCGAAAGACGCATAGCCAATAAAGATTATGTCGGTGCCATGAGGTCATTCAAGAAAGCCGCAGAACAGGGGCATGCGCTGGCGCAAAATTACATGGGGCTTATATACGCAAAAGGTTTGGGTGTTGCGCAGGATTTTAAGCAAGCGGAGCCTTGGTTCCGCAAATCAGCGGAACAAGGAGAGCCGTTGGCCCAAAATAATTTTGGGCTGATGTTTGCCAGAGGTGAAGGAGTTGCGCAGGATTATCAGCAGGCTGTGTTCTGGTTGCTCAAGGCAGCAGAGCAGGGCAACTCGGAAGCTCAATATAATTTGGGGTTCATGTACGCAAAAGGCCAGGGAGTTGAGCAGAATGACGAACAGGCTGTGTTTTGGTTTCGCAAATCTGCGGAGCAGGGAGATGAGGTGGCCCAATACAACCTGGCCTTTATGTACGAAAAAGGAATCGGCGTTGCACAGGATTATCAGCAGGCAATTTTTTTGTATAGCATGGCTGCCGGGCAGGGAAATGCGGATGCCCAATTAAATTTGGGTGGCTTGTATGACACCGGTGAAGGGGTGGAACAGGATTATAAGCAGGCAATATCTTGGTGGACAAAGGCCGCAGACAAGGGACATCCGATTGCACAGAACAATTTGGCGCTTATGTATGCACAGGGTCATGGCGTTACGCAGGACTATATCGAGGCGCACAAGTGGTTCACTCTTGCCAGTGAGGCGGGTGATGAAAGTGCAACGAATGGATTGAAAATTGCGGAATCACTTATGACAGCAGCCCAAATTAAGGAGTCAAAGGAGCTGGTTAATGAGTGGAAAAATTCCCGTTCATAAGTTGTCCGGGTTTGATAGGGATGCCGAATCCGTATCAAACCAGCGCTCATGCCACATATCGGTTCAGCTAATGAATATGCCGTAGCGTTCCCGGTTTTAATGAATGTCATTGGTAAGTGTTGAGCTGATGATTCATTCAAGGTGAGTTGTTTCGTAGTAAAAATCTCGCGCTTAATGTTGTTGATACTTGGCCTAATTTGGAATTTTAATATTTGACAGCGCCAATTCCCCTCCATTGCTCCACGTAAAAGGTAATCATGGCGAAGGCAAAAATAATCTATAGCTGTACCGAATGTGGCGGACAGGTTGCCAAATGGCAGGGACAGTGCCCGCACTGTACGGCTTGGAATACGCTAGTGGAAAGCGTTGCGGAATTGGAGGCCGGCGGAAAAAATCGCTACAGCTCTTTATCAACCACGGGCACGATGCAAACGCTGGCTGAAGTTGGGGCGGAAGAGGTATCGCGTACGCCAACTGGTATTGCCGAATTTGATCGTGTTTTGGGTGGCGGGCTAGTGAGGGGCGGCGTTGTCTTGATTGGAGGTGACCCCGGAATAGGTAAGTCAACCCTGCTATTGCAAGCATTGGCGCATCTCGCGACGCATAAAAAAGTTTTATATGTCAGTGGCGAGGAATCGGCGCAGCAAATTGCCTTGCGCGCAAAGCGGCTATCGCTGGATGCGCGTGGAATGTACTTGCTGGCTGAAATTCATCTGGAAAAAATACAGTCTGTCATCAAGCAGGAAAAACCCGATGTGGTGGTGATTGACTCTATCCAGACTATGTACTCGGAACACCTTACATCAGCGCCGGGTTCGGTAGCGCAGGTGCGTGAATCCGCAGCGCAGTTTACCCGCATCGCCAAGAGCAGTGACATTACCATGATTCTGGTCGGCCACGTGACTAAGGAGGGCGCACTGGCCGGGCCGCGAGTGTTGGAGCATATCGTCGATACGGTATTGTATTTCGAGGGGGATACGCACTCCAGTTTCCGTCTGGTACGCGCGTTTAAAAATCGTTTTGGTGCCGTAAACGAGCTCGGTGTGTTCGCAATGACAGAGAAAGGGTTGCGTGAAGTCAGTAATCCGTCCGCGTTGTTTTTATCGCAGCACGGCACACAGGTGCCCGGCTCGTGCGTGATGGTGACGCAGGAAGGTACGCGCCCACTGCTTGTCGAAATTCAGGCATTGCTGGATGAAGCGCATGCGCCTAATCCGCGCCGTCTTTCGTTGGGGCTGGAGCAAAATCGTTTGGCCATGTTGCTGGCCGTGTTGCACCGTCATGCGGGTATTGCCTGTTTTGATCAGGATGTGTTTATCAACGCGGTGGGTGGAGTAAAAATTACCGAGCCGGGTGCCGACTTGCCCGTATTGTTGGCTATTGTTTCTTCGCTGCGCAATAAACCCCTGCCGGAAAAATTAGTAGTGTTTGGGGAGGTTGGTCTGGCTGGTGAAATACGTCCGGTGCAGCGTGGACAGGAGCGATTAAAAGAAGCGGCAAAACTTGGTTTTACCAGAGCCATTATTCCCAGCGCCAACGCACCGAAACAAAAAATTGCCGGTATGGAAATTATTTCTGTTGGACGGGTAGATGAGGCTGTGACCGCATGCCGATAGATATAATCGCTGCACGATAATCATTTCATAATGGCCATCGTTACGGATGGAGCGGCAGTCACTATTTTGTCAGGTTGGTTGTTGCCGCAAAAAATTTAATTACCGTGCCCGATAATCATCTCAAGCCGGTTGAGCTTGGTACTTAACTCTGGATACATCCATTTATTACCCAGTTTGATGCCGGTAGGGTACTTATTGCTTATTACGCATGGTGTCCGGCAAGGTAATGTTAAGCTCGAGTACATCGTATTCGCCATGTTTTTCCAATTGAACATTGATAGCATCGCGATCTACATGGACATATTTTGCAATTACAGCCATGAGTTCTTCCTGAAGTGCGGGTAAATAGTCCGGAGCAGGCGCTCCTCTCCCGGCACGTTCATGGGCCAAGATAATCTGCAAACGTTCTTTTGCGACGACGGCAGTTTTCTTTTCGTTACCACGCAGGTAGCTGAGTAAGCCGGCAATCATGGACATCTCAGCGGCCTCCCAGTAGTCGTTTGAAGAAGCCTTTTTTCTCTACGGTAATAAAGCGCATGGGCAATCCCTCTTCGCCCATGAAGCGCCCTACGACATCGCGGTAGGCGTCAGCCACATCACTTTTGTCCAGATGGATAGCCGGGGTGCCGGCATTGGAGGCCTGAAGTACTGATTCAGATTCGGGAATTACGCCGATCAAAGGAATGCGCAAGATTTCCTGAATGTCGGTAACGGATAACATTTCACCTGCTTCCACTCGTTTGGGATCGTAGCGGGTAACCAGTAAATGTTCCTTCACGGGGTCGAGGCCATCCACAGCACGTTTGGATTTTGCGGCGAGAATTCCGAGGATGCGATCCGAGTCCCGCACCGACGATACTTCGGGGTTGGTTACTATCAAAGCTTCATCGGCAAAATACATTGCGGTGAATGCGCCCGATTCAATACCTGCCGGTGAGTCACAGACGATAAAGTCAAAAGTCTCTTTTAATTCGTTAAGAATTCGCTCGACGCCCTCCAAGTTGAGAGCATCTTTGTCGCGAGTCTGGGATGCGGGGAGAATGTACAGATTGTCGCAATTTTTGTCTTTGATGAGTGCCTGTTTGAGGGTCACTTCACCGTTAATGACGTTGATAATGTCGTACACCACTCGCCGTTCGCATCCCATGATGAGATCGAGATTGCGTAAACCCACATCAAAGTCGATAACAACTGTTTTATTTCCCCGCAGGGCGAGACCGCTGGAGAAGCTAGCGCTGGTTGTGGTTTTACCCACCCCCCCTTTTCCTGAAGTAACTACGATAACCTTGGACACGTTTATTTTCCCGAATAAAAATTAACAGGTATATTCTACCTAATTAAAGGCGATGCTAAAAAAATCCTTCAGCTGGGCAGGGGCTCGATAATTAAATCAGATCCATTCAGGTGTATTTGAACGGGTTTCCCGCGCAAGTTTCCGGGAATGCCGTTTTCGAATACCTTGAAACAGCCCGCAATGGAAATCAGCTCTGCCTCCAGGCTGTGAATGAACATGCGTGCATTTTCATTGCCTTGAGCCCCCGCAATTGCCCGACCGCGCAATGGGGCGTAAATATGAATGTCTCCATCTGCAATTAGTTCTGCACCCGCATTGACAACGCCCAATACAACCAGATTGGTTCCCTCGGCATAGATTCTTTGGCCGGTGCGAACGGGTTTATGAATGATCATCGTCGGACGAAAAGTGGATGGTGCTTGAGACGCCGGCTGTTGTAGTGGGGTGGTCGATTCGGGAGCCTGGTTGTTGTTGGATATGTTTTTTGTAGTTTTTGTCGCCAATCCCGATTCGGACGGCTGTAGTTGTATATCATCTTTTCCAGGATTGATGCTTTGATCTGCAGGGGAGGGGGGTATTGGTTTTAATGCGGATTTGACAATGGTGTCGGGGAAGAGCCCGAGCCCCGACTGTACAGCGGCTTCACGCTGTTCAACGGATCCTCCCAAGACTCCGGCCGCGTGCATCCCATGTCCCAGCATGAATGATTTAAGGCTGACAAAATCCGGTGAAATATTGCTGTTTGCGATAGCAGAAAGATCAAGAGCGACGGGCGAATTGGAGAAAAAATCCTGCGTGTTATTAAAACGTGAATTTAACTCGCTTTCCAGTTGTGTCATGTCGGTTGTATTGACATGGAGCACAAACAGAGAAAGGTTGGCAATTTTAAGTTTGAAAGCCGGTTCAACGCGCGCCATATGTTTGGTTTCTAGAGTCGGTTATTAAGCTTGGTAGCACCGCCATTCCAAGCTTGGAGAAGGCCAAGCAGTTTAACGATGCCCTTTCTGATTATCAAGCCAATTGCCGGCAGCCGTCGAAAATTATGTCAAGTCGTTGTCGGGCAGCCGGGTTATATGTGGGGCTTATCTAAATGAATCAAATTGTATTGGCGGCTAGTACTTCAAGATTTTATTTTTAAAAAAGCGTCTGCCATAGCACCGGTTAAGGTGCGCTGAGATTCTGGTTGTTTGTTTCCCGCCGAGTTATTTGTCGGGACCGGGCCATTTTGCTGTCGCTGCGTGACTTTGGATTTGCCGTTTGATTGAGGTGCAGTATCGGTCAAGCGCATGGTGAGCGCGATGCGTTTACGTTCTTCGTCCACTTCCAGCACTTTCACCTTCACCACTTGCCCGGCTTTAACGATTGTATGCGGATCTTTCACAAAACTATTCGATAAGGCTGAAATATGTACCAAGCCATCCTGATGCACGCCAATATCCACGAACGCACCAAAGGCGGCAACATTGGTAACGACTCCTTCCAGGATCATGTCCGGCTTCAAGTCAGACAATCGTTCTATGCCTTCCCTGAAGGTGGCTGTGGTAAATTCAGGACGCGGGTCGCGCCCCGGTTTCTCTAGCTCTTTCAGTATGTCGGAAATTGTCGGAAGGCCGAATTGCTCATTTACATATTTGGCGGGATTAAGCGCATGCAGTAGCTGGCTATTGCCAATGACGGATTTTATATCTTGCTTGATCTCCGCGAGGATACGTTGTACCAGCGGGTAGGATTCAGGATGAACGGCAGAGGCATCGAGCGGATTGTCGCCGCCCATGATGCGCAGGAAACCCGCTGCCTGCTCAAAGGTTTTTTCGCCCAGGCGCGGAACCTCGCGTAATTGAGCACGAGAGGTGAACATGCCCTTGATGTCCCGGTAAGCCACAATCCCCTGCGCCACGCTGCTGCTCAGCCCTGAAACGCGCGCCAGTAAAGGAACGGATGCGGTATTAACATCGACGCCAACAGCATTAACACAGTCTTCAACGACGGCATCGAGCGAACGCGCCAATTGGGATTGGCCGACATCGTGCTGGTATTGTCCGACCCCGATCGATTTCGGGTCGATCTTCACCAACTCGGCCAACGGGTCTTGCAAACGTCTGGCAATCGATACCGCACCACGCAGTGATACATCCATATCA
>JBIIMQ010000124.1:0-5611 GCA_044337935.1 Candidatus Nitrotoga sp. | reverse complement strand
CAGGCCGTGCAGTTAACTCTGCAATGGCCGGTTTCGCAAAGTGAGATAACCATTAAGTTGGCAATAAATTTTGGCAATGCAGCAGTGTGATTAATAGTTTTTCAAAATATTAGAAAGACGACATCAGGATTCTGTGAGTTTCTATTTAAGTTGCCGGGCTAGATTTTTTCATGCAGCTTGATCTTGCTGATGCTGCAACCATTGCTCTAGCATCATCAGCACCCAAATCATAACGCCGTAATAAGCTGCATGCCCCGAGCGGTGCTGCTCTATCAACATATCAAGGTATTCCGGTTTGACATAACCACGCTTGCGTAATGATTTTAAACTGTCATAAGTTAATTTTTGCAAGGGGGGATGGTTTTGCATCCAGACACCAAACGGTAGGCCGAATCCTTGTTTGCTTTTGGTGATGGTTTCGTAGGGTAAAAAATCTTTAAGCGCTTCCTTGAAAAAGTATCTGAGCTTTATCCCTTTTACTTTAAGAGGCGGTGGGAGTTGCGCTGCAAATGTGACGATGTCTTCATCCAGTAGCGGGTAATGTACGGCTACGCCCGCCAATTCGCACATTCGATTAACCTTGCGTAAGTCGTTGTCGGCCAATGTAAATTTTAAATCAAGGTTAAGCATTCGGTTGATGGCAGAAATGGAATTAGTTCGCTTATATTCTGTTCGCAGCAATTCATCCGGCTCTTGATGATTTACCTGGGCCAGAAAGTCGGCAGTGAATATTTCCTCTAGTGTGATGCGATGTAAAAAATTATAAGTTTCTAACCGATCCGGTAATGGAATTTTGGCTTGCGTGATGTAGCTTTTTAGTTTTCTCAAGAATGGAATGTGCTCTATGCCCGGTATGCCGAGCACAATGGGCTCTAATATGCCATGCCGTAGCATTGCAGGTATACAAGAATAAGCCTCGAATATTTTTTGTTTGGCGTAACGTGCGTTCCCGCCAAAAATTTCGTCCCCGCCATCCCCGGCAAGCATCAATTGGATACCGTGCTCTTTGGCTAATTTTGCACAATAATATGTGGGAACAGCGGATGCATTTCCGAAGGGTTCGTCATAGGTTTGGGCGATTAGCGGGATGGCATTAACGACATCTTGTGCGGTTACATAATATTCATGAGCATGCGTGCCGAAATGTTTGCTCGTTGTCCGTGCAAATTCCATTTCATCGTAACCCTCGGCGGAAAATCCTATAGAGAAAGTATCTGCCGGTTTATTAAATGATCGGGTGAGTACTCCCGAGATTGTAGAGCTGTCCGTGCCACCACTTAGGAAAGCACCGACTTGTTCATCAGTTACTGATCTTCTCACGGCAGTTTGCAGTAGATTTTTGAGATCTCCCCGGCGTTTTGCAAACTGGGTTGGACCAGAATCGGCATATTTCAGCTGCCAATAGAAATTTGTTTCAACTTTTCCGTTTTGGAATAACGCATACTGTCCGGGCAGTAGCTTGCGTACATTTTTATAGATACTTCCCGGCGCAGGAACTGAATGAAAATATAAATAATTAAATATTGCTTGGGGATCAATCACCCGTTCCATATTGGGATGAGCGACTACCCCGTTTGTGCTGGTTGCGAAAATGAAATGGTTTGATGGTGCGGCATAACAAATGGAATAGATACCCAGTCGATCGATAGCGGTAATGGCTATTTTATTCTGTGTATCAATAATGGCGACGCAAAAGGCACCATGCATATCTTCAAGGAATGCCTTTCCGGATTTAATATAGGCCTTGGCCACTGCAGCAGCTGAATTTTTCCCCCGGGTTAGTTGATTTAACTCATCATTTCCCCAGTATACGTTGCCGACAATCGCCACTTTAAACAAGCCATCTTCATACGAAGAGGCTGGGTCAATTTTCGACCAAGCCGCCAAGCCGTCGCTTGGCCCAAAAAGCGCGTGCGTCGAATCGCATTTTTCGCCAGTCACAGCATTCACCATGGCATGGGTAATTTTCTTGGTAAGAGCAGGCTCTTTTTCGCTACCCAACCAACCGCACATTCCTTTCATGTAATTCCCTTGTGGAATTTTAAAAATAAAACCATGTGGTTATTGTTACTGCAAAGTAAAAAGTACATATGTGGCGTATGAAGAAGAAATTTTTATATATGGTCTGGGTATCATCGTTGAGCCAGATTTTCGCTTTGCAGTTGGGTAAGGTAGCGTTGTAGAAGAATAGTCATTGAACCATTCAAGTGAAGAAATTCACAGCCGGCCCGTTTTTTAACTTCGCCATTGTGCATGGTAATTTTAAAAATATTTTTCACCAGTATCGTGGCAGTCAGCGTGCCGATATTGGGTAACTTAATCTGGCAGTTTGGATAAATCTTACCAGGCTGAAATTCGGTATCATTTTCCTGGCACTCCAGCGCCACTCCTCCAACACTGATATCCATGATAGTTGGACAATTATTAATAGGTTCTACACTTGGTTTGGAAGGAATGATGCAGATAAGAGGTTTTTTTACAGGAACAAGCAGGCGGAAATACTCGCGTCGTTGCAAGTGTAATAGGCTCTCCGGTACTGGTATACGGAATGATTTTTGATTGTTAAATAAATCACCATTGATATGGTGTGCTATGAACTGCACTTTCGCTCGCAGATGCGAACTGACGAAGATTATTTGTCGGCTTGACAAAATACGCCGATTATCTGTTTCTCTTGGGCTTAGATCTAGCCATAAATTCTGTTCGTCGACACCAAGTAACGTGGTTAGGACAAAGTCGTTTCCGCTGTCATAGTAAAGTGCTACGAGCGCACCTGTTTTTAATATGCCGCGCAGGATTGACTGAATTTCTTTTTTTGATTGAATGTGGAATTCACTTTGCTCATCATCTGAAAGCAACTCGATTTTTAACGGGATTTCTTTTTCTTTGGCCATGTTGCATCCAATTAAAATTTTTATTTGATGATTATTTTAACGGGATAATTATACAGGGATTTTTTTTCGTTTATGTTCAAATAAACGGGATGTTTTTTATTGTAAAAGCGGTTTAGTTGGATACAACTGTTTCACTTAACTTTGAAAAATATCGTGTTGGGTGATTGTTATATGGCTTTTTTGAATTACTTGAATAATTAGTTTGTTTGAAATCATAGAGGTAATAGAGGATAAAACATCCAAATTTTGTAATAAGAATTATGTAGATGTGATGATGTTATTGCCGTAGCTGCTATTACTTATGGGAAGTTATGGTTTTGCTCCTTGTTCCAAGCGATATAGCCAAGCCAGTAGTTCCGCTACAGCCAAATATAGTTGGGGGGGAATATGTTGATCCAACTCAACTTGCATCAATAATCCCACAAGATCTTCTGACTCATGCACAAATACACCATGTTCTTTGGCGCGTTTGATAATCTCTTGTGCGATTATGCCGCGCCCCTGGGCGACTACCCGTGGGGCGGTGTCATGATCATGATATGCCAACGCGACAGCAACTTGGCGCTTATCAGGCGGGTTCATTTTGCGTGACTATTGTACTGATAATCGGAATGCCACAATCAGACATGGAATTGACCAGTTGCGAACTGGCATTGCCCAAGGTGGTGCGTGCTGCAGCAGAACTGGTATTCAGTTTTAAGCTCAGGCCTGCATTATCGAAAGATAATGTGGCGGAAATCATACCCAGATTGGGCAGGTCAAGGTGAATTTGAGTGGACCATCGTTTTTGGGCTTCTGCGGATGGAGCAGGTGAGTCGTCTTCATGAATTTCCCATCGCATGGTTTGATTTGGCCAGATGTTGCCTTCCCAGAATACTTGCCGTGATTCAAGTACACCGATTTGTTGTTGTACGAGCGATTGCAGGTGATCGGGAATGATTGGCATTTTATCTTCAGCGGAAGCCGCTATATTCTGTTGATTAGAAGCGGACATATTGCTGCTGGGTATAACTGATTTTTCTACGGACGTTGAAGAGTTTGCTGTTGGAGAATTCTGTGGTTCCTGCATTAGTTGTGATGTACTGCGCGCACCTTTTAACCATTGGGCTTGGTGTGATTCATAGAATAGACCGCTGTTGTTTACGGCTTGGGTCAGCAGTTCGGCCAATTGTGTGCTTTTCATCGTGTCCGGTGTTGTCCATATGGGCGTGCTTTGCACTGCGTGCATATCGGTTTTTTCGCGTGGCTGTTGGGATAAAGCGGATAGCAGCCGTGCTACCGAACTTAATTTTTCATCGGTGGATAACGGATTGGCTGAAGCGGACATGCTGAAGGTCAGGCGGGGATGCGTGGCGACAACTTGCAGCTTTATTGTGTCGCCGGTACGAATAAACGAGGGGAGTGGCATTTGGGTCAGCTGGTCGCCAACACGCACGTTGAATAAACCGGGTGATATCTGGGTTTGTACAATGCCTTGAATTTTTTGCCCCGGCTCAAATTTTGTTATTTGGGGCGAAGTGTCAGCAGCGGCAGCCGGAAGTGATTTTTGCCCTGACGCAAGCTCTTTGAGAGTGTTTAAAAGATTAACTGGCAGCATGTGCAGGGCTTGTTGTACAGAGTGCCGTACAGTTGAAGCACGATCTTTACCGTGCGCACTCTGAGTTGTTAATATTCGCCGGAATAAGTCTGCTGTAAACGGCGCTCTTGACCCGAGCTATGCATGATGCGCTGCAATTGGGCCATCCATGGTTCAGTATGATTTCGGATTTCTGCATCGTCCGCAAGAATTTTACGGATCAATTCTACTTTGCGTAATCGTGTGCTTTCGTCAGGCAGAATGCCTGTGTTCTGGATTTTCATTACTTCTACGTGTTGACTGCACTGTTTTTCTAATTCGACTAACTGATCCCATTCACCATGTGTGGCTGCCATACGCATCCGGGCGGTAATAGATGAAAGAAATTCGTAATTTTCGATAACTGAGTTCATTTGTTACTTCCCTTAATATTTGTTCGTCAGTCGCGTTATTTTGTCGCTGACCATTTTTTAATAAGTTGTAGGTCGTGGTTATTACCAAACGTTCGTATTAAATATCAGATATGGCCATACCGAATTTAACAGGATGTTCGTTATTTACACACTTCCATAAGTTGACAAAGCATGTTTGCCGATTGCGGATTGTATCGGCGCAGTTGTTTGTGTTATGAAAACTGGTGCAATCCCATTAGGAACAGCATATTGTCGATCCGCGACAGGCTGTAGAGCGGGAGTAGGTGAGGGTGCTGTACGCATATTTTCCCATGCTCCTTTGAGTTCGGTCAGTAATTTGCTTACTTCATCCAGAATGGTGGTGTCATTTTTCAGGTTGGCAATCAACAAACGCTGATTCATGTAGTCATACAGAGAGGCAAGATTTTGTGCCAGTTCACCACCTGATTTTTTGTCGAGACAGGCTTTCAGCCCTTCATCAATAATCGTAATAGCCTTGGAAATGGATTTCCCTTTAGCGGAAGTTTCGTTGCGAGTAATCTGATTTTTGGCAGATATTATTGCTAGTAATGCACCCTGATATAGCATCAAAATGAGTTTGAGCGGGTCGGCTGCATCCACGCTGGATTCGATACCCACTTTGTTATATGCATTGATTGCAGATGAGGTGTTCATGGTACTTCTCCCAAGTTATAGTTTGGCGATTTGTGCAAGTTGTTGGGTTAAAT
>JBIIMQ010000026.1:0-18077 GCA_044337935.1 Candidatus Nitrotoga sp. | reverse complement strand
AGCAATACAAGTTGCCCAACAGGTTACACTCTAAATACATCAACTGGGCAATGTGATAGTGCAGGTCCAGGCTAGGTTATAATCCGGCAACATAAACTTTAAGCCCACTGCTTGCAGTGGGCTGTTTTTTTGCTATCTTATTTGATTATCGATACCTGAAATGCACTTTCTGGTTAAGGGTGAAATTCAATAGGCGGTTTAAGCATTGCGCGTAAAGAAACCAAACGAGGCGTGTACAACACGCTTGTAGTTCTATCGTCATTAAACGCCATCAAAAAACTTTAAAGTTGTTCAATACCCCAAATAACAGACATTTTCTACCACCTGCTTACCTGTACGGGTTGTAACCGTTGGTTTATCTAAATGGATTAACCAACAGTTCTTTCAGGCTTAGCGATTGAGGACTTTTGTCGGCACTAACGCCAAGTTTAATTACAGACACGGCCCGATTACTTGCGTAACGGTATGTGCCAAATAATTTATCCCAAAATGGGAAAACAATACCAAAGTTATTGTTACTCTCTTCAATATCTAATGAATGATGGGGTCGGTGGAAATTTGGCGTGATAATGAAATAGGATAAAAAGCGGTTTAATTTTTCAGGCACAAGCATTGTTGTATGAGTAAATGGAGAGTGAAATGCTGAAAACAATGCATAGGCCAAGAGGATGATGACAGGTATATCCAATAATACATAACAGGTGATGCTCACTAAAAATGATGAAGTTATTTCAAAAGGGTGATGCAAAGCTGTAGTCAATACATCTACTTTTTTATCCGAATGGTGCAGTCTATGAAATCTCCATAAGATCGGAATACTATGGTGTAATCTGTGGGAAAAATAATGAAATAAATCAACCAATAAAAATGCAATAACAACATTTAAAAATCTGGGGATGGGTAAATTTGAAATGCTCAAAATTTCGAAAGGTGCGACTAGATTTACCACCCAAACCGTGGCATAAATAGATAGCGCTAATTGAACCAACTTGGCGATAATATCAATCGTTAAAAACAGAGCATCACGTTTAGTGATTGAAAACACCTTTTTCTGTTTATAGCGCTCAGCAATTAAAAAGCCAAAAATAGAAGCGTAAGTCACCACATAAATCCAGTGTTCAAGAGTCATACCTAAGTGCTCTTAAATAAAATTAACAACGAGTAGTATACAATTCCTACGGTTAAAAATTTGAGATTAACAATGCAAAAATTATTTCAGGAATATCGTTGGTTATTGTTTACGTGAACAGGGTGAGTTTAATCACCAGCGGACATTTCTACTTGGGGCTAACATCAGGAATCACATGAGTTTATCCGCTTGGAATATTTCTGCTATACTCGCCGTATGAATAGTAATGAATTTAAACAGTGGCTGACTACGCAAGGAGCCGAGTTTCAACCGGGTCAGGGTAGCCACATCAAGGTGTTTCTTAATGGCCACCAGTCCGTTTTGCCAACACATGGCGCGGAACTAAAAGCTGATGCTATAAACCACATTAAAAAGCAACTGGGATTGAATTAAAGGATTTGCGATGTTTGAATATCCGGTTGAATTGGTGTCCGCCAAAGAAGGTGGGGTTGTTGTAACCTTTCCCGATGTTCCCGAGGCGGTTACCCAAGGGGAGGACAAAGACGAAGCATTGCAAAATGCCAGTGAGGCACTGGAAACAGCGCTTAGCTTTTATATTGGAGATCGCCGGCAATTACCCTTGCCTTCTCTCGCGGCAGGACGCCCTACTGTTACTCCCGATGCAATAGTAATTGCCAAAATGATTTCAAACTGGCTATCTCTAAAGAAGTAATCAAGAATTCCAGATTTTTGAATTAGCGAATCAAATCTACAGTTCAATTTTGTGCGTTTCAATATCGATGTTCCGCTGCCCCGTTTTTTTTAATCGCTCTACTTTTCAATCTCAAACCTCAATTTAACCTGCTGCACGCAATACAAGACCTTTAAGATAAGCACCTTCCGGGAAACTCAATAATATCGGGTGATCTGGCGCAGCACCCAGCTTATATATAATGTGCGCATCCATCCCGGCATCCAAAGCGGCACCGGCAATAATTTTCTGAAACAGATCATCACTGATACCGCTGGAACAAGAATACGTGGCGAGTATTCCGCCCGGCCTGAGCAACTTAAAACCTAACAAATTAATGTCCTTATAGCCGCGTGCAGCTTTTTCGGCAAAGGAGGCGGTAGGCGCAAATTTGGGTGGATCAAGAATGATCAGATCAAATTTTCGGTTCTGATCACGTAATTTTCGCAATGCCTGAAACACATCAACACTTTGCCATTCCGCACGGCTGGCATCCAGCCCGTTAAGCTCTATATTATGTTGAGCCGTTTGTAACGCCTCATTCGAAGAATCGATTGATAATACTGATTTTGCGCCGCCACGTAGCGCATACAACGAAAAACCACCGCTGTAACAAAAACAATTCAACACATCCTTGTCTTGCGCCAGCATTCCAATCAATTCGCGGTTATCGCGCTGATCAAGATAAAACCCCGTCTTTTGTCCATGCGCCACATCCACGGCAAAATGCAACCCGTGTTCAACAATTGTTAGCGATTCGGGTAAATTGCCACGCAAAACATTATTACGTTCCGGCAAACCTTCCAATGCGCGTGCGTCAGAATCGGAACGCTCATAAATACAAACCGGATTGCACATCTCTTGCAATATGCCTGCGCAGGTGTCGCGCCAGCGCTCCGCGCCCGCACTGCCAATCTGCATAACCAGCACTTCGCCGTATTGATCCACTATCAACCCGGGCAAACCATCAGATTCCCCATGGATCAGGCGCAGACCCGTGCTGTAACGCGCCAATTTGAGAACTTTGCGCAATGCCAGCGCATGGGTGATTTTCTTGCGAAAAAAACTTATATCGATGTTTTGCTCCGCATTCCATGACCACACTCGCGCAGCAATTTGTGAATGTGCATTGTAAGCGGCATGCGCGAGAAAAGTGCCTTGAGATGAGCATATCTGAACCGTGTCACCATCAACAGGCGAGCCTTCCACACGTTTGATGGCTCCGGAGAATACCCAAGGGTGACGACGCAAAAGAGATTTCTCCCGCCCTTCCTTAAGAAAGATTTTATTCATTTAGCTTTCTTTTTTGCCCGTGGATGCGCTGCGTCGTAAACTTTACCGAGATATTGAAAATCAAGGTGGGTATAAACCTGCGTGGTAGAAATGCTGGTATGGCCAAGCATTTCCTGCACTGCCCGAAGATCCCCGCTGGATTGCAGTACATGCGATGCGAACGAATGACGCAACAAGTGCGGATGCACACCGCTGCTAATTCCCTGTTTAACGCCCCAACCTGACATCCGTAATTGCACCGCGCGCGCACTCAAGCGGCTACCGTTACGATTAACGAACAGCGCCGTTTCATCCTGGTTTGCCAATTGGCCACGCATCGACAACCAACTTTGCAATGCAGAGATCGCATAACTACCCAACGGCACAACGCGTGTCTTGGCACCTTTACCTACTACACGCACGGACGCATCCGCAAAATCCAGCGCGGCGGAATCAAGACTAACCAATTCTGCCAAGCGCAGACCGGAAGAATAAAATAGCTCAAACATCGCTTTATCCCGCACCGCCAGAACATCACCCGCAGTGGGCAATTCCATCATCCGCACTGCCTCATCCGGGGAAAGTGCATGCGGCAAATTACGTGCCGATTTGGGTGCTCTCAGTCCAACACAGGGATTATCTGTAACTTGATAGTGGCGTATTAAATAAGCGTAAAAACTTCGCCACGCCGATAACATGCGCGCCAAACTTTTACCGCCCAAACCGCCACCATGCAATTGAGCTATGAATCGACGAATTTGATGATTTTTTAACTCGTTTAGTGGTGTAGTACCGGCAAGCTTGAATAAACGACCAATATCACGGGAATAATTTTCTGCAGTCAGCGGAGAGTAACGGCGCCCGCTACGCAGATAGTCAAGAAATCCGTGCAACGCATCATGATTAACAATAGTGGATGCGTGCGTAATACTGTTTGACATTGTTTTATACAGATGGGCGCAGCGCGCTGCTCACGACTTCCGCAATTCGCTGCAGGAACATCGTACCCATGTCGGGAGAAAAACGTTGTGCATCCTCACTAGCCAGTATTAACAGGCCTATGGATTGTTCGTCCGCACGAAGCGGTAAATAAGCAAACGAATGTAACGAGGTTGCACTTTCACCAAACCAGGCCAACGTATCATGAAGAGCTTGGTGAACACAGTCGGGTTGAAGTTGCTGGTCAACGAAAGCCAACACTTCCGGACTGGGTGGCAACCCTTTCCAGATATGCAATGCCACTTGTGGCACGGCAAAGATTTCTTTCAAATTCTGCGCAATAATATTTTGCAAACTCATCAGGTCATTTACTCCAAATAACGCCAGCGTAAATTGATGCACTTTTTGCTGTAACACCTCATTTTCCTGAGCCAACGCTACCATTTCGTGCAATTTTTTTTCCAGGTCTTTATTTTGTTCCCGCAGCGCCAGCAATTGCCGCTCGCTTAATGAAATGGTGCGCCCGCTGTATGGGTGGGGAACTGTAATGTCTGCCAACATAGCGGCATACTCTTCAAAGAACTGTGGATTATTTTGTAAATATTGTGCGACATCAGCGGATTTCATATTGTCCTCTATAAGGTTATTTCGCCTTCAAATACAGCAATCGCCGGCCCGGTCATCAATACCGGTGCGTTATTTCCAGCCCAGGCTATGTTCAACACTCCGCCATGCGTGGCGACATTCACGCGCGCATCCAGCAAATTTCGACGAATACCGGCTAC
The DNA here is from genome assembly GCA_044337935.1 of Candidatus Nitrotoga sp. Taxonomy (GTDB): domain Bacteria; phylum Pseudomonadota; class Gammaproteobacteria; order Burkholderiales; family Gallionellaceae; genus Nitrotoga. The sequence continues at coordinate 13,261 of JBIIMQ010000026.1, read as the reverse complement.
CACTGCGGCACACGCGCCTGTACCACAGGACAGTGTCTCGCCGACACCGCGTTCATATACACGTAATTTGATGTGATTACGATCCACGATTTGCATAAAGCCCGCATTTACTCGTTGCGGGAAACGCGGATGATTTTCAATGAGTGCGCCCTGCATTGAGACTGGCGCATGTTCCACGTCATTCACAACTTGTACCGCGTGCGGATTGCCCATTGATATTGCCGTAATCTGCACGGTCTCACCCGCCACTTCCAACGCTTGAATAATAGCATCATCCTCCCCAAGAAACGGAATGCGCGCCGCCTCGAAAATTGGCGTCCCCATATTTACAGTAATCTGGCCATTATCCTCAAGACGCGGTGTAATCAGACCGCTCTTTGTTTCCACCACGATTTCACGCTTGTGCGTCAACTCCTGATCGTGCACAAACCGCATAAAACACCGTGCACCATTTCCGCATTGTTCCACCTCATCACCATCTGCGTTAAAAATGCGGTAACGAAAATCTGCTCCAGGATGCTGTGCAGTTTCCACCAACAGGATTTGATCGCAACCAACGCCAATGTGCCGGTCGGCCAACAAACGCAGCTGCTCGGGTGCAAGTTGAACGCGCTGGTGCACCCCATTAAAGACAACGAAGTCATTACCCGCACCATGCATCTTGGTAAATTTTAATCTCATCTCTTCATCTCTAATTAATTCAAACTGCCCCAAGCAACTCAAAGCTGGCTATAGTTTAGCCGTTTTTCAAAAATGGTGGAGCAACCCCGCCAATGCATATTTCCCGAAATCATCCGCCCGAATAATGCACTAACTGTTACAAACCCGAAACGACGTCATCACATATAAAAATGGGGGTTTTGCTAAGCAAATTTTATTAACAAATGTGTTGCCAATACCAGCATCAGTATCGCAAACAATTTACGCAATAGCCCGATTCTCATACGATGTGCAGCGATTGCGCCTAGTGGTGCAGTAATAATACTGGCAAGCGTGACCCCCAATACTGCCGGCAAATAGACGAAGCCCAGATTGGGAAAAGGCAACATCTGCGCACCAAGGCCGGTAATGATATAACCCATTGTTCCACCAACAGCGACCGGAAAACCAATTGCCGCAGAGGTGCCAATTGCGTTGCGTATTGGTACGTTGCACCAAATTAGAAACGGAACCACAACCGTGCCGCCGCCAATGGACACTAGGCTGCTGATCCAGCCGGTAAATGTGCCTGCCAACGTCATTCCAACCATGCCGGGCAACTGGCGCGAGGCTTGCGGACGTAGCTCAAACATGATTTGAATTGCGGCAAAATACACGAACAGCGCAAAAAATATTCCCAATGCGCGTGGCGAAACAGATGAGGCGCATATCGCACCCAACGCTGTCCCGAACAAAATACCCGGCGTTATCTTACGAACCACAGCCCAGTTCACCGCACCATGCTGGTGGTGTTTACGCATACTGGCAAGCGATGTAACCAGAATAGTTGCCATAGACGTGCCCAGTGCCAAATGTAAAACATAGGGAGCGGCAAAGTCCTGCATTTTGAACAACATCAGCAATACCGGCACCAACACAGTACCGCCACCGATACCGAACATTCCACTGAATAACCCAACCAATGCACCCAATGCAAGATAGGCGAGCGCCCATTCCATATTAGTCGTATACCAGATTTTTTAGAATAAAGTCCCACTCGGCGGGATCGAGTGGCGTTATGGATAATCGGTTACCCCGTTGCAATATGCGCATATTTTCCAATTGCGGGTGGCGGCGCAACTCTGTCAACGAAATAAGTTTGATTGTTTTTACCCATTGCACGTCCACATTAAACCAACGCGGCGTTTCCTGCGTAGCTTTGGAATCAAAATATTTACTATTTCGGTCAAATTGAGTGGCGTCAGGATAAGCTGTCCCGGAAACACGCGCAATTCCCGCAATCCCCGGCACAGCACAATTGGAATGATAGAAAAGCACCGCATCCCCTACACGCATCTGATCACGCATAAAGTTCCGCGCCTGATAATTACGGACACCGTACCATGCCACAGTTTGATCAGGCAAGTTAACAAGATCGTCTATACTGACATCGCTTGGTTCAGATTTCATTAGCCAATAGCGCACGTTATTCCATTTCAAATTCTAATAAAGTAAATCACTTTGCAAGTATATTCCCGATGAAACAATAGACTGATTACAGGTCAGGGGCACTTCCCGCTATTGCGTTATTTTATTATTAAGCGCGAAGGTTTTATAGAACTCAAGATAGGGGCATTACCACCCAGATGTAGCTTGCACCTCGCCAAGTGTGGCGCACAAAAAATGCGGCGCAAGCCGCATTTCTAATAAAGCCCCCCGCCTGTGCCGTTGACTCAATATCTTGAACCTGGGTTCAAGATAGCCGATTCCCGGTTACATCAGGTACATCCACATGGGATGCGCACAACAGTAACATTAAGGGTCACAGCTTAAGCAGAGCTTATTGGTTCAAAGAATTATGAGCCTGACGAGCACCGCAGGGGAAACCTAAAACAATTCATCCTGTTCTACCAGCGCGGCATCAATGGCCGCTTCCATCGAATTCATTCTACGCTTAAACTGACCCACATCAAAACCAGTTCCGAGACGGGTCGTTAACAGTTCATGTGCAATATTCAAAGCAGCCATAATTGCGATGTGCTCAATCGTGACTGCCTTACCCATATCGGAAATTTCATGCATTTTCTCATCAAGATAAGCGACCGCATTAAGTAATTCCGGACGCTCCTCTTCCGAACAGGCAACACGAAATTCCCGATTGAAAATAGTAACATCCAGCGTTTTCGCACCCTCTTTACTCATAGCTACTCTTCGGGTAATTGTGCCAACAATTGTTCCAAGCGCGACTTGGCAACGTCAATCTTGTCGTGACATTGACGACCATGACTCAACGATTGAGTCAACTCCTGGCGCAAATGATGATTTTCTTCGCGCAAACGCTTAGTCAATTGCACCAATTGAGCCAATTTACTTTCCAACACATCCAGTTTTTCTTGCATGAGACGAACTATAGTTTAAAAAAACCTGGCCAGTCAAATGAATGGCAAAAAACGGCATCCACAATCAACCCAACCTATTATTCTCGCCCCACCGCATCACTAATTTATGCTCGATACTCAAGTGATCAAGTATCTTTGCCACCACAAAATCCACCAGATCCTGCACGCTTTGCGGATGATAGTAAAAACCCGGATTGGGCGGCAGGATAACCGCACCGGCATGGCTCAGCTTGAGCATATTTTCCAAATGAATAGCGGAAAACGGTGATTCACGCGGTACCAAAATCAGGAGACGCCTTTCTTTAAGCATAACATCGGCCGCACGGGTAATGAGATCATCGCTCAACCCCGTTGCCACCGCCGCCAACGTGCCCATAGTACAGGGACAAATTACCATCGCATCGCCGGGATTCGAGCCTGATGCCATCGGCGCAAACCAATCATCGCGCCCGAATACGCGCAGCGTGCCGCTTACTTTGCCGAATCGTTCAGCCAATATTTTTTCCGCATCCTGCGGGCGGTTGGGCAACACAAAATCCAATTCCTGCTTGGCTACTATTTGTGCCGCTTGCGAATACACCAGATGAACGCGCTGACCACTTTGAAGCAAACATTCAAGTAGCCGCATGGCATAAGGCAGGCCGGATGCACCGGTTAGGGCAAGTACAATAGTTTTCATGTATTCTCAACCGGTCATTTTTTGCGCTTCACACCCCGTGTGTGACACTCTCAGACAGTGTGCCACAATTTGCACTGAAGAATATCAACAGGCAAAAATCATCCCGGAAAATTAAATTTGTTCCTGCATCAGAATACCGGTTGCCGCGCCGAAGTTTGTCATCGTTGATACAAAAATTAATATGTATTGCCGAGTTCACGATGACGCATCAGAACTTGCTGGTGCGCTTTAAAGTAACGTGCCAATTTTTCCACCAGATACACCGAGCGATGCTGTCCCCCGGTACAACCAAGGGCAACCGTGAGATAACTGCGGTTATCGGCAATAAAGCAGGGCAACCATTTCTCTACAAAACTGCGAATGTCTTCGCACATTTCCTGTACATTTTGATTTTGTTCGAGAAACTCGATTACCGCCGCATCGCGTCCAGTTAAAGGCCGCAGTAAGGGGTCGTAATGCGGGTTGGGCAAACATCGCACGTCAAACACCAGATCGGCATCAAACGGGATACCATTCTTAAAGCCGAACGATTGGAACAACAAAGTAATACGGGCTCGATCAACCCCCTTAAAATCTTTAACCCAAGCACGCAAAACATTAGCGCCAAGCTCGCTGGTATCAATACGATGGCCGATGTTACTAATCTCTGTCAGCATTTCACGCTCAAGTTGCACGCACTCAGGCAAAGTCAGCCCTTCATTGGTCTGCGCCGGTGGCAGCGCATTACGCAACGGATGGCGGCGGCGCGTTTCTGAAAAGCGTTTCACCAACGTGTCGGTCTGTGCATCAAGGAAGAGCAGATGTACATCTATACCCTGTTGCTTCAGTTGCTCAATATATTGCGGAAGTTGTTTCACGCTATCGCCGCTACGCACGTCTATACTGACTGCAATCCGCGTATTACCGGTCTGGCGCAGATTTTCCATAAGAGTGTGCAACAACGCCACAGGTAAATTATCCACGCAATAATAACCGCTATCTTCCAGCGCTTTGAGTGCCACACTTTTTCCTGAACCGGAAAGACCGCTGATCAAAAATAATTGCACGATTTATGGCTCCTGCATTTTCTGTTCGTGACGACTGAGAAATTCCTGCATGCTGTCAATACCGCGTTGCTGTAACACAAAATTGCGCGCAGCCGCTTCTACCAGCACCGCGAGATTACGCCCGGCCATAACCGGAATAGTCACCGTACTAATCTTCACACCAAGGATTTCCTGATAACTGGCTGCCAGCGGCAAACGTTCCAAATGGGACAGATCACCACGCAAGGGACGCTGCAAATGCACGATAAGCTTTAAACTTTTTTTACGACGCACTGCGGTCTCGCCGAACATGGTCCGAATATTAAGCACGCCCAATCCCCGCACCTCGAGAAAATCCCGCAATAATTCCGGACAACGCCCTTCCAATGTTTCCGGAGAAATACGGTACAACTCGGTAATATCATCCGCCACTAAACCGTTTCCACGTGTAATAAGCTCCAATCCCAGTTCGCTCTTGCCTATTCCGCTGTCACCCGTAACCAGCACCCCCACCCCCAAAACATCGAGAAACACGCCATGACGAACAGTCGATTCCGCCAGTGCTTTGACAATGTAATGACGTACCAGCCACATTAAATGCACACTGGGTAGCGGAGAACGGAACAGCGGTGTATTTGTGCGGTTAGCGTAATTAATTAACTCCGGCGGGATTTTCTCCGTACCCGCCACAATCAGACACAAGGTACCGCCAAGTTCAAGTTGTGCCAGCGCCTCAGTAAAATCGGCAACCGAAAGCCCCTGAAGATGATCGACTTCAATTTCACTTAGTACCTGCACCCAATTCGGATGAATCAAATTGAGGTGCCCAATCAAACCCTTGTTGGACGCATTAACCAACTCACTATCAAGTATTTTTGCAGCACCATTCGCGCCGGCAACCCAACTTAATGCCAGTTGCTCTTGCTTATCCTCAAACAGTTGCTGAATATTGACCTGTGCCATTGCCGTTATATCGTCCAATTGGAAAACAGTTGATGAATGACCTCCATATCGTCACTATTTTGTATTTGCTCGCGGAAGGCTTTATCGCTGAACATTTGCGCCAATTCGCCAAGCAGTTGCAAATGCAGGTCTGTGGCCCGTTCCGGCACCAATAACACAAAAATCAAATTCACCGGCTGACCATCCGGTGCATCGAATGGAATCAACGCCTGTGTTTTGACAAAAGCGGCTACTGCATCCCGCAGGCCCTTAATACGTCCATGCGGAATAGCCACGCCATGTCCCAAACCGGTTGAACCAAGTTTCTCCCGCGCAAACAGGCTGTCGTACACCTGACTACGCGCAATTTTCTGGGTATTTTCAAATAATACGCCCACTCTTTCAAATACCCGCTTTTTACTGGTGGATTCGGCGTCCAGTATGACATTCTCAAGGGGCAATATTTTGCTGATCAGATTCATAACAAGTACTTTAAAAAGCAAAGGGCGGCCATAAGCCGCCCTGCTATTACTCTTGATCCGTTACGGGAGGATTTCCGGAGTCGTCATGGCGACGAGCGGCATATTTCTCTTTGTGCTTGATAATTTGACGATCGAGTTTTTCAATTAGCTTATCAATCGCGACATATAAATTCGCATCGTCAGATTCAACAAAAATTGTTTTGCCACTCAAGTGAACATTCACTTCGGCCTTTTGCTTCAGCTTTTCCACGGAAAGAACGACATTAATATCAATCACATTATCGAAATGTCGTTCAATTTTTTCGAGTTTGCTTACCACATGCTCGCGAATGGCAGGAGTAATTTCCAGATGATGTCCGCTGAGATTAAGATTCATGGCCTGCTCCTTATGGTTAAAGTGATTTACGAAGATGAACCGGGAGGATATTTAACAACTCCCGGTATTTTGCTACAGTACGCCGGGCAACCGATATACCCTGTTGCGCCAGAATTTCAGCCATGCGGCTGTCAGTTAGGGGACGCCGCGTATCTTCTTGGCTGACGAGTTGCCTGATAAGTGCGCGAATCGCCGTGGAAGAACATGTGCTGCCATTTTCGGCCACGATCCCACTACAGAAAAAATATTTAAGTTCATAAATACCGCGCGGGGTGAGCATAAATTTTTGCGTCGTTACGCGGGAAATCGTGGACTCATGCAGATCAAGCTGCTCTGCAATTTCACGCAACACCAACGGGCACATGGCAGTTTCACCGTGCTCTAAAAAATTGCGTTGACGATCAACTATTGTTTGCGACACCCGTAAAATCGTATCAAAACGCTGATGTAAATTTTTAATGAGCCAACGTGCCTCCTGCAATTGTCCAGACAATTGGTGAGCGCTTTTTTCATTGCCCTGTTGCAAAATGTTGGCATACATTTGATTAACCCGGAGACGAGGCATGGCGCCCTGATTCAAGCGTACATGCCAGCCACCGTTGCGGTACTCCACTATCACGTCGGGAACTACATAATCTGCGGCCCGCTGTTCAAATTCAGCACCAGGTCTTGGTTGCAAATGAGTAATAAGCGACTGAACGGTGCGCAATGTATCATCATCACATCGAAGAACTTTTTTCAACTTGGCAAAATCATGTGCCCCCAGCAGATTAAGATGTTGTGTCACCAAACGCAATGCCAAATCACGACCCGGCGTATCATCCGGAAGAACCTTGAGCTGTAGCGCCAGACATTCACTTAAGTTTCGTGCAGCGATACCGGGTTGATCCAAATGCTGCAATTGCACCAGCGCGGTTTCCAGATCATCCAGAGTAATATCGAGTTGTTCCGGCAACATTTCGGCAATTTCACTCAACGGCTGGGCTAGATATCCATTAACATCCAACGCGTCAATCAACAAACCAATAATTTCCCTATCCCGCACTGCATGCGGGCTCATATTAAGTTGCCAGATGAGATGTTCACGCAAGCTGGGGGTATCTGCCGCAACTTCGGGTCGGGCCTCTTGTTCATCGTCAGGGCCGCTGGCAGTAAAAGAAGATGACTCACCCCAATCATCTTTTACCCATTCTTCATCGGCCCGACACGAAATCTCATCCGTTGCTTCAACAGGGTTTGTAGCACTTGTAGCTGGAGTAGAAGTAGAAGCGGCGTCCCCATAGGCATAGGGTTGAGTAACGTCATCGTCACGTTCGAGCAACGGATTTTCGTCCAGCAAACGCGCCACCTCTTGGTTAACTTCCAAAGTAGAGAGCTGCAACAGGCGTATGGCTTGCTGTAACTGGGGGGTAAGCGTCAGTTGCTGGGACTGCTTAAGTTGTAATGTGGGCTTCATTACGCAATTTACGGACAAGAGCAGCGCATAGCGTACATTTATAGTTTGAAATGCTCGCCGAGATATACTTTTCTCACCCCTTCATTATAAATGATTTCATCAGGTTTGCCTTCCGCCATTACCGACCCGGCATTGATAATATAGGCGCGATCACAAATCCCCAATGTTTCGCGAACATTATGATCAGTAATCAACACACCGATGCCACGCTCTTTAAGGAAGCGAATAATTTTCTGAATATCCAGCACGGCAATCGGATCCACCCCGGCAAACGGTTCATCCAGCAGAATAAATCGCGGATTGATGGCCAGTGCACGGGCGATTTCAACACGTCGTCGTTCGCCTCCAGACAGACTGATCGCCTGATTATTACGTATATGCGTAATATGCAGCTCCTCCATCAATTCATCCTGCCGTACCTGAATTTCATTGCTATCGTATTCCTGCAACTCCAGCACAGCCTGAATATTTTGGGCGACCGTTAAACGGCGGAAAATAGACGCTTCCTGCGGCAGATACCCCAATCCCAAACGCGCACGGCGATGAATGGGAAAATGAGTAACATTCTGCTCATTGATAAAAATATCCCCCCCATCTGCGGCCACTAGTCCAACTATCATGTAAAAACAAGTGGTTTTCCCGGCACCGTTAGGACCAAGCAGACCGACCACCTCACCGCTCTTTACTGACAAAGAAACATCATGAACTACCGTCCGGGAACGATAGCGTTTTTTCAGAGCAACGGCGCGTAATTCGCTCATTTAATGATCGGCAGGTTTGGTTAACGTTACTGTCGGCTTGATCGACAAAGGTTCGTCGGCTGAGGAACGTGTACTTTTGGGTTGGATGATGGCGCGCACGCGCCCTTTGTTGGCAACACCGTTCACCTGGAATATTTCAGTTTTTGAGTTATAGGAAATATGCTCCCCGCGCACTTCGTCCTGATCCTGTTTCAAGCGCGCTTGACCGAAAAAATCTATGACCGTAGTCTTGGTATCATATTCAATGCGCTCGCCAAAGCCTTCTACATATCCGTCGACATTATCACGCTTTTGACGAAAAGTGGCGGGCTGACCCATTGCTGTACCATGCTTAAATCCATCCTTACTCTGCACCACTACGATTTTGTCGGCATTAACAATCATCGTGCCCTGAGTTAGCTGCACCTTACCCTCAAAGGTACTGGTTTGTTTAACATCATCAACGCTGAGCTGATTCGCTTCCAGGTGCATTGGCTTATTGCGATCGGCAATTTCCGCCCAGCATATTGATATATTGCATAAAATTCCTATGCAAAACAACGCGCTGTATTTAATTTTTTTCGGGAACATATTCACCGTTAACTTGTGCAAGCAGCTTTATTATGCGTGCTTTATTATCAAAATTCATACCTACCGCATGCACAATGTTACGCCCATCAATCATGGTCACCGGTTGGTCCGTTTCGGCCCAACCGGTATCGGGAATAACTTGCAGGTACGTTGTGGTGAATGTAATTTCACTCTGCATGGTATCGGCAGCACGTACAATTTTTACATCATCACGTAAAAAAACTTTTTCACCTTTGCCTAAAACCATTCCGTTATTAGCATACGTGTATATCGGCGGATAGCCCGAATCAAAACTGGTCAATTCAGGAGCCTCCAAGTATGTGGTGTCATTGTCCGGGTAATGCAACATTTTTTTTGCGGACATCACAAAACGCGGCTTACCTTGTTCATTATGCGTGGTGGCGACAAATTTACTCACAATAAAATCCGGATCATGACGCTTACTGCTATCAACCACAACCGGTAGCGGCTGTATTTGTTGATTCAACCAATATGTCACGGCCAGCAATAACAATAACAACAACAATGGCAACGGCAACGGCAGACCGGCAAACCAGGCACGAAAACGATCAATAACAAGTGAAGGGGTCATGCCAAATAAGGCGCGAGTTGCGCTTCCAGCGTGTCTTGAGCTGACATCAGCAATTCACATGCTTCACGCACCGCTCCATGCCCGCCCTCACACCTGGTTATATAGTGGGCACGTTCACGCACTATACTCGGCGCATTGGGCACGCTGATGGCCAAGCCAACACGAAGCATAACCGGCAGATCCACCACGTCGTCACCCATAAATGCAGCAGATTCCATTGGCAGTTGAAGCTGGGCCAGCATTTTCTGCATACTGGCAAGCTTATCGTGAACTCCCTGATGTACATGTGAAATACCAAGATGATGCGCACGTAGCTCCACGCATCGGGAAGTGCGTCCGGTAATAATGGCCAGCTCCACACCGGAAGCTTTGAGCATTTTTAAGCCGTGTCCGTCAAGCGAATTGAACCGCTTCAGCTCTTCACCCGAATCGGTTAAATAAAGGCCGCCATCTGTCATGATGCCATCCACATCAAAGGCAATGAGGCGAATGGATTTTGCCTGATTTAACGACATTAAATTACCTTCGCACGCAACAAGTCATGCATATTCAAAGCTCCTACCAGCTTATTGCTTGAATCTATTACCAGCATCTGGCTAATGTTATATTGTTCCATGGTCTGTACCGCCTCGACTGCCAATGCATCCGGCGTGATGCTGCGCGGATTGCGCGACATGACCGAACCGATTGTAGTGGAAGTGAAATCAACCCGCTTTTCCAACGTACGGCGTAAATCACCATCCGTATAAATTCCCAGCACCTGTCGGGCATCATCCACTACAGCGGTCATGCCCAATCCTTTGCGCGAAATTTCCAGCACTGCTTCAGCCAGTGTTGCATTTTGATTCACGGCAGGCACCCCGTTATCGGAATGCATAATGTCGCGCACATGCGTGAGCAGGCGGCGACCCAAGCTTCCACCGGGATGCGAACGGGCAAAATCTTCCTCCCGAAATCCCTTGGCATCCAGCAACGCCACCGCCAACGCATCCCCCAATGCCAGTGCTGCCGTAGTGCTGGCGGTGGGAGCAAGCCCCAGCGGACAAGCCTCTTTATCCACCGCGGCATTGAGATGCGCATCTGCCGCCACCGCCAAACCGGATCGTGGATTGCCGGTCAAGCTAATCAGCCGCGCCCCCTGACGTTTAATAACCGGCACTATCGTCAGTAGTTCCTGACTTTCTCCGGAATAAGACAGCGCAATAAACACATCGTTGGCGGTAATCATGCCCAAATCGCCGTGACTGGCTTCTGCGGGGTGGACAAAATACGCCGGCGTGCCGGTACTGGATAATGTGGCGGCAATCTTGCGTGCAATATGACCGGATTTGCCCATGCCGCTAACAATCACGCGACCTTCGCATGCCAGAATAATGTTTAACGCCTGCAGAAAATTTTCATCAATGCGTTGCGTAAGTGCCAGCACCGCTGCAGCTTCAATATGTAATACCTCGCGCGCTAAATCAAGTGCATGCGGAGTGGCAAAGAGGACTTTATTCATGGTGGCAAATTATAACAGTGCCGCTCCGGGTATTGTGCGATTTTGACGGAACAGAACGGGCGAAAACAACCCTGTTATATGCGCTCCCGCGTAATCGGAGAAGTTGCATGAAAATACTTGCAGCACATCTTGCCGCTGCAAAAAATTCCAACAGGTAAAATTACTTGCGTTGTTTTAATTTCAACAAAGTTACGCTTTTATTCTAAGCAATGCGGACTGAGCGTGCGCTTGCAAGCCCTCTCCCGATGCCAGCACCGCCGCAATTTCACCCAGCATCCTTGCGCCCGGCTCGGATACTTGAATGACACTGCTGCGCTTTTGAAAATCATACACTCCCAGCGGGGAAGAAAAACGTGCTGTACCGGAGGTCGGCAGGACATGATTGGGCCCGGCACAATAATCACCAAGCGACTCGGAAGTATAACGTCCCAGAAAAATTGCCCCGGCATGCTTGATTTTTGGTAGCCATTGCTGAGGACTGTCCACTGAAAGCTCCAGATGCTCGGGTGCGATGCGGTTACTGATAACACACGCCTCGTCCAAATCAGCCACTTCAATCAATGCGCCGCGATTCTCCAATGCAGTGCGAATGATGTCGCGGCGTGGCATCTGCGCCAGAAGACGATCGGCACTTTGCGCCACAGCTGTAGCAAAAGCGGCATCCGGGGTCAACAGGATAGCCTGCGCCAACTCATCATGTTCTGCCTGGGAAAATAGATCCATCGCAATCCAGTCCGGGTCAGTTTGTCCATCACAGATCACCAAAATTTCTGATGGACCGGCCACCATATCAATACCAACTGTGCCGAATACTCGACGCTTGGCAGCCGCAACATAAGCGTTGCCGGGGCCAACAATTTTATCTACCCGAGGCACGGTTGCCGTACCGTAAGCCAGCGCGGCAACCGCATGCGCCCCGCCAATGGTAAACACCCGATCCACTCCGACCAGATGAGCCGCGGCCAACACCAATGCGTTCCGAACTCCGTCCGGAGTCGGCACCACCATAATCAGCTCGCCGACCCCGGCCACTTTGGCGGGCAAGGCATTCATCAGCACTGAAGAAGGATAGGCAGCTTTCCCGCCCGGCACATACAAACCAACCCGATCCAAGGGCGTAATCTGTTGACCCAGCAGGGTACCGTCTGTCTCGGTATAACTCCATGAAGCTTGCAACTGCTTTTGATGGTACGCGGTAACTCGCTGCGCGGCCTGCTCCAGAGCCTCGCGTTGTACTGCGGGCAGCCCTTCAAAAGCGGCACGCAAAACCTCCGGGGATAATTCCAGCGTGGCGCTATCGTGCACCTCCATGCGATCAAAACGCCGGGTATACTCAAGCAGTGCCTCGTCGCCACGGACGCGAACATCCGCCAAAATAGCGGCCACGGTCGCGTCCAACTGGTGATCTTGCGTTGCTTCAAAAGCCAGCAATTTATCCAGTTGCGTATTGAAATCCGGATGCCGCGTGGAAAGCCGTTTGATATTCATCTCACAACCGCCATGGAAAACACGTCCAGCATGGGCTGAATAGCTGCATGTTTAAGTTTAAGTGAAGCCTGATTAACTACCAGCCGTGAAGAAATTGCGGCAATTTCTTCCACCGCTTTGAGATGATTGGCTTTCAGTGTATTGCCGCTACTGACCAGATCCACAATTGCATCCGACAGGCCGACCAGCGGTGCCAGCTCCATTGAGCCGTACAGTTTAATCAAATCCACATGCACGCCTTTAGCCGCAAAATGCTCGCGCGCTGTCTGCAGATACTTGGTCGCCACACGCAGACGCGCGCCTTGCCGCACTGCCGATTCGTAATCAAAATCATTCCTCACAGCCACCATC
>JBIIMQ010000123.1:0-5774 GCA_044337935.1 Candidatus Nitrotoga sp. | reverse complement strand
TGCTGTTCTGTTTTGATGGTGATGCAGCCGGGCAGCGTGCAGCATGGCGTGCGATGGAGAATGCGTTGCCACAATTGGTTGATGGTAAAAATATTGGCTTCTTGTTTCTGCCTGCGCAACATGATCCCGATAGTTTTGTACGGGAGCACGGAACAGCGGCATTTGAACAATTGCTGCAAGATGCTTTGCCGTTGTCTGGCTATATGTTGCGAGAATTGTCTTCGCAATTTGATCTACATACCCAGGAAGGACGTGCTGCTTTGTTACAGCGCGCCAAGCCTTTGCTAACTGCTGTTTCTGCGCCGGCTAGCGCGTTATTGTTGCGTAAGGAAGTGGCGGCATTGGCGGGAATTACCCAGGCGGAACTGGAAGCATTGTTTGCGATCAAACCAGTGGGCGTTGCGCCGCGTCGTGCACTACAAAAAGTGACGCGACCGGTTGGATCAAATCTGCGAGTGTTACTTCGTTGTTTATTATTTCAGCCCGATCTTGCGCAGGAGCTGCCGGAGCATTGGGTGCCGGTAGGCGCGGAAGCGGCGGCGATAATTGCGCTGGTTGAGTGGTTGCGTATGCAAAATGGGGAGGTAAGCAGTGCAGCCACGATTCAGAATTTTCAGGGTACTGTACATGAGCCGTTGTTTGCGGCGGAGCAAGCCGAGATTATGCAATGGGGTGAAACTTTTAATGTTAAAGCAGAGTTTCAAGACGTTTTGACCCGATTACGCGATGAACAGCGCAATCAGCAATTGCAAACTTTGCATGCAAAAATGCAGGGGGTGGGGATGAAAGGCTTGGATAAGCAGGAAAAATTACTTTATTTGCAACTCCTGAAACGTGGAGAGTTCAGAGGAGAGTGATGCGATGCGGGTGTGCGGAAAGTTTTTGTAAAATCGGGTATAATCTGCAACCTTTTTAAACGCATTGCGTTGACCCGCAATGCGTTAACTCATTTAATTAAATGGGAATCCACCGAATATGGCAACTCAGCAAGACAAAAAAACAACTACTTCTGCCAAGCAGGCATCGATTGGAAAGCAGATTACCGACCCGGTAGAGTTGTTGCAGGATATTGAGGCACGGCGCACGCGCCTGAAGGCTTTGATTATCCTCGGCAAGGAGCGGGGCTATTTGACTTTTGGCGAAATCAACGATCATCTGCCTGAAATGTTGGAAGCCGAGCAGATTGAAGGTGTCGTCAGCATGATCAACGATATGGGCATCACGGTCTGTGATGATGCCCCCGATGCTGAAAATCAAATCATGTCGGATGCGGCACCTGTGGTGGCCGATGAAGATGCGGTGGAAGCTGCCGAAGCGGCGCTTTCCACGGTAGACTCGGAATTTGGCCGTACCACTGATCCTGTGCGTATGTATATGCGCGAAATGGGTACAGTGGGCTTGCTCACGCGTGAAGATGAAATCGTCATTGCCAAGCGTATCGAAGAAGGTCTGAAGCACATGATTCAGGCGATTTCCGCCTGTCCGACTACCATTGCCGAAATTCTGTCGCTAGTCGATAAAGTGATACGCGAGGAATTGCGTATTGACGAGATTGTCGATGGTTTCATTGAGCCTGAAGATGAGGCAATCATTGTTGAAGATGAGCTTGCCGATGAAGTTCTGGATGATGACGAAGATGAAGACGTCGAAGATTCCGAGGCGATTGCAGCGGCCAATCTGGCCAAGCTTAAAGATGATGCGCTGGAACGTTTTGCAATTATTCGTGAACTCTTTATTAAAATTGGCAGGGCTTACGAGAAGCATGGGTACCGAAGCGCGCAATACAACAAATTACAGGAACAGATATCCACAGAGCTGACGAAACTCCGTTTTTCCGCCAAGCAGGTAGATGCGCTGTGCGATACCATGCGCAATCTGGTGGAAGAAGTGCGCAGCCATGAGCGCATCATTCAGGAGCTGTGCGTTACCAAGGCACGTATGCCGCGCCCGCATTTCATTGCGACTTTCCCGGGCAATGAAGAGCAGCTTGATTGGGTGGCGCGCGAAGTGGCCGCCAAAAAGCCGTATAGTGAAACTCTCTCACGTTTTCAAGCCGCCATCATCGAGCAACAACAGAAGTTGCTCGATTTACAGCGGCGAGTAGGTATTCCTATTCGTGATCTGAAAGAAATCAACAAGCAAATGACCAACGGTGAAGCCAAAGCACGTCGCGCCAAGCGTGACATGATTGAGGCCAACTTGCGTTTGGTTATTTCCATTGCCAAAAAATACACCAACCGTGGTTTGCAATTTCTCGATTTGATTCAGGAAGGCAACATCGGGCTCATGAAAGCGGTGGATAAATTTGAATATCGCCGGGGCTATAAGTTTTCGACGTATGCCACGTGGTGGATACGCCAAGCCATTACGCGTTCCATCGCGGATCAGGCGCGCACCATACGTATTCCGGTACATATGATTGAAACCATCAACAAGATGAATCGTATCTCGCGTCAAATATTGCAGGAAACCGGGTTGGAAGCGGATGCCGCAACGATGGCGCTGAAAATGGAAATGCCCGAAGACAAAATCCGCAAGATTTTGAAGATTGCCAAAGAGCCGATCTCTATGGAAACCCCGGTGGGAGACGATGATGATTCGCATCTTGGTGATTTTATTGAGGATTCCAATACGTTGGCACCGATTGAAGCTGCGGTATATGACAGTTTGCGTAATGTCACAAAAGATATACTGGATTCTCTTACACCGCGTGAGGCCAAGGTGTTGCGTATGCGTTTCGGTATAGAAATGAATACCGATCATACCCTTGAAGAGGTGGGCAAACAATTTGATGTAACGCGCGAACGTATCCGTCAAATCGAGGCCAAGGCACTACGTAAACTCCGTCATCCGTCTCGTTCAGACAAGCTGAAAAGCTTCCTCGATGGCGAAAGTTAATTATAATGAACGCATTTTGAAAAAATGTTTCAAATCAGTATCGGGTCGTTAGCTCAGTTGGTTAGAGCAGAGGACTCATAATCCTTTGGTCCGGGGTTCAAGTCCCTGACGACCCACCAAATAAAATAAGGCCTGCAGCAATGCAGGCCTTATTTGCTTTTTGGGGTTTTATATCCGTGTAGGCATGGTGTAGGTTTTTCTGGGATATCGTTCGCTTTTTAAGTGTGGTGATTTTGGGCAATTCTGGCGTACCCACAAAAAACCGCCGGGCTATTTTTAGCGTCGGCAGCTTTTATGTTTCCATCATTTGTCTTGAACGAAATTTTACCCCTTGTCTGTTTTTCTCTGTTGCCAGAGAACTGCCCAAGCAGTTTTTTGGCTGTTATCAGCATATTTCCGTTAGCGTAATGTGAGCCAAGGGTATTTATCATGCCAATACGATAGGCGGTATACATGTGTTTCAGTCGCATCCTTTGAATTTTTTCTGCTGACAGTCACGAGCCATAATTTGTGCCTGTGCAATTTGCTGGGAGGTCATTTTCCTTGCAGTGAGGTCTCGATTCTTCATCGCTTTTGCATGGCCCGATGCAGCGCCAAGATTGAGCCACATGTGTGCGCGAATATAGTCCTGCGCCACGCCTTTCCCGTCGTAGTACATATTGCCAAGATTGTTTTGCGCAGTTGCATGCCCCTGCGCTGCCGCCAGTCGATATCATTTCACTGCTTCCTTGTGGTCATCGCGCTTATACGCTGCATCGGCAATATCGGCAGTGCTAAGTGTATCTGCCCATCCAGTGGCAGTAGTTAGAAACAGCACAGCAAATATGGAAAGCAATAGTCGTTTCATGGGTAATCTCTTTTCAAAAAGGCAAATTCAAATTTGTAGTAGGAAACCTAATGGTAGTTCAGGGTTGAGTATTCTTAACGGTACACGCTTGGACATTTCCCGCCGCCAGAATCTGCGTAGGCTCTACCCCCTAGCCCAGCATATCAAGCTAGGCGGGGGCTTAAACTCAATGGTGCTTTGTCCAATCCCGAAGTGCATCATTTATGCGGGTCTGCCAGCCGTTGCCGGTCGCCTTGAACTGTTCCAGAATATCGGCATCCAGCCGAAGCGTTACCTGCTCTTTTTTTCCGCTACCTAGCGGCCTTCCACGGCCTCGTTTGAATTGTTTTAGCTCCGCATCAGTCAGTGGCAGGTTGTCGGGGTCGGTCAGTGCGGCGGCGGTAATCTGCGCATCCTCTTCAGGCGTATTGAGCAGGATTTTTTTGCCGGATTTAGTAGTTAGATACATAAAGTATTTTCTCCTTGTTATTAGCCTTGCGCAGGCTGATTATTCTGCGCGCATCTTCGCGGTCAACGTACACCACGCAATAAAGCCGTTCACCAATTGCACACAATGCAATCATGCGCGCTTCGCCATAATCGTGGCGGGTGTCCTGCCATATCAATGCGCCATCCCACTCCAACTTTGTGGCTTCGGACAATGACACGCCATGCTTATTTTTATTCAGTGCATCCTTGGCTTCGTCAAATGTGATTTGCATAAATGTAGTTATGTTTAATTATAAAGTCAACGATTATTTGTAGTTGCATTTAATCACTTCGCGGCGGAAAATCATGCAGGTAATTGTTCACGCTGTAGTGCGTCATTTTTCGGTTTGGCTTTGCAGATATGCTTTTTGACACTTGAATCCAGCAATCCTATCCGCCGTGAAGTTTTCCCGTTTCATGCTGACCGATTCTCATGTAGGCACTGCGTAGACAAGTTATAGCAATATTGCTGAATACTTATTAACACATAAAACTAAATAGTAATTGGTTAACTCACTAATTTTTTAGAATATAGTGGATTTGTTGAATGGTAATAAATACATCAAAATAGGTTGATGCGGGTATTGATAATTCTTTGATCCGGGATTCAAGTCTCTGACGACCCACCATATAAAATAAGGCTTGCAGCGATGCAGGCCTTATTTTTTTGTACAGATATTTGGATATGTTTTTTCTTGAAGTTTTGTGGCTATTTACAGCTGATGTGCTGGGTAAATTTGCAAGTTTACGTACACCTAAAGATTAGGTAAAAGATGCCGTTATTATCACCGGGGACGAATTGTGGGATTCGGATGAATTGTGTCCCAACAAAAAATTGAATTCAGCCCGTGTTGTTTCCCAATTCGGATTTGATGTTTGGTTAGGATCGATTAAAACCTTTGAGGAGTTGTATGGTGAAGGTGTTATTAACTGTAGTTGTTCTGGTGGTGATTGTTGCGGCTATTGTTATCATATTTAAAAAGCGTAAGCGACCTGTAGATGAAGGCAAAGAAGCGTGGCCGTTTTATGCGAAAAAACCGTTATCAGAGCCGGAGCAGATTCTTTATCACCGCCTTGTGGCGGCATTGCCTCAATGCATAGTTTTGGCACAGGTACAATTATCCCAAGTACTTGGGGTCAATCAGGGATTTAATTTTGGTGTATGGAATAATCGCATTAATCGTATGAGTCTTGATTTTATTGTATGCCTCAAGGATTCAACGGTTATTGCTGCCGTAGAGCTTGATGACAAAATTCCAGAGCAGGATGCACGCGCCAAAGCTGATGCTAAGAAAGGCAAGGCGTTGTCTGCTGCGGGAATTGAGCTTATACGTTGGCATGCAAGTGCTTTGCCCGACGAAAAAACGATACGCGAATCGTTTATTAACTGAATCGCCCCGGATTCTGTGGAGGCTATTTGGTTTAAGTAACACTAGCAGAATCCGAGTTGGCTAACTGCCGATAATATTGTGCCTCAGCTTCTGCTGGCGGTATATAGCCGATAGATCCCAACAATCGCTGGTGATTGAACCAGGACACCCAGTTTAACGTCGCCAATTCA
>JBIIMQ010000025.1:0-18327 GCA_044337935.1 Candidatus Nitrotoga sp. | reverse complement strand
GTGGTTCGCCCATCAATCGCTGTATGTTTTTTCTGCGCCACATGCGGCGTTACTTTGCGTTCACGGCAGCCCGCCACAAAAGCTTGGGTGTCGTAGTTCTTGTCGGCACCCAAGGTGCATCTGCCCGAAATTTGCTCCGCATCCAGCATCGCTAACGCCACTACCCGTTCAGCCGTTCCCGTTGCCTGACTTACACTGGCCTGAACGATCAGACCGTTGCGGTTCTCCGTCAGCAAATGGCCCATGAAACTCAACGTCGCTTCCTTGCCCTTTGCCTTGCGATACAGGCGCGCCTCGCCATCCGTTACGGATTGGTGGGTCGCATTACTAAACTGCTCGCCGTGGAAGTTCACTTCCTTGTTGCGCCCCCGATCCCCGGGCTGCAGATCGTCGGTTTTCGCGTCTTCGCCGGACTCCGCATCCTTGCGCATGAAACTCTTGATTGATGCCGCCGCGTCCAGCAACGTGCCATCAGCCGTAAAATGTTCTTTCGACAACAGCTCGCTTGCGCTGGCCTGTGCCTTGATCCGCTCGAAAAATGCTTCGGCAATTTCATGCGTCAGCAGCCGGTCACGGTTATGGCAAAACACGGTCGCATCCCATACCGCCTCGTCCAATTCCAAGCCAACAAACCAGCGAAACAGCAGGTTAAAATCAATTTGCTCCATCAGCTGCCGTTCCGAACGTATCGTGTACAATATTTGTAGCGTCTGCGCGCGCAGCAATCGTTCCGGCGCAATTGAGGGGCGGCCTGTATCCGAGTACATCTTTGAAAATTGCTCGTCCATCTCAACAAGGGCAGCATCTACCATCTTGCGAATTGCTCGTAGCGGATGCCTCCCTGGAACACGTTGTTCCAGTCGGATGTAACTGAATAAATTCATCGGTTGAACGTCTACGCCGCGCATTGTTATATCTCCGCATTTCAATGGCGCTATTTTACCAACTACCTACACTGGGGGGGTTTTTCAGCAGCCTGTTAGACTTTAAACAATTCCTCTGGTTTCAATACACTACCATTTACCCGCACCACTTTATCGCGCGACAATGCCCCTTGTTTTAACTCAACATTACGTAACGGAACACCAAAACTATCGGCAATGAAGCGTAATAGCATCTCATTGGCACGACCATCAACAGGTGCCGCAGCCAAACGAACCTTCAATGCATCACCATGCAAGCCAATGACCCCGGTACGTTTCGCGCCCGGCTGAACATGCAGCACCAGCGTAATCACACCATCTTCGCAGCGATACCAATGGCTCAAAACAGACTCAAAGCCAAGTTTTCCAATCCCCGTAATGGCACGATCAGAATAAGTTGACACACGACAAGCAGCAATAACGAGGTGAAATCAATATTACCCAAAGGCGGAATTCGCCGTTGTAACGGCGCAAGAAAAGGTCGCGTCACCGCAGCTATCAAACCTGCCATCGGTGAATGCGGGTTAAACCACGATAACAATGCTTGAATAAACAATGCCGCCATCAGCAAATACAAACTCATCTTAAGCAATTTAACCGCTGCCCACACAAACAATCCAAGCAAAGAAAAATCAATGGAAAAACTCTGTAACCAGAACGTGGCGGCAAGATAAATTGCCTCAACCACAAAAGCCGGCAGCAAAGTGGCGACATCCAACCCCCAGACAGAAGGAAAAAACCGGCGCGCCCTTAACACTAAAAAATTGGTAAGCGTCATAACAAATGCGCCCAATGGATTGCGCATCGGCGCACGTAACCATTGCAAATGAAAGCGCAATAACAATATGGCAGCGAATGATTGCAGCAAACTGTCCAGCAAAAATTGCAGCGCTTCACTCAGCATGGCCCGCTTCCCAGTTCATCCCCCATTTCTCTGGCGCGCTTGGCTGCAGCCTGTACCGCTGTAACAATATGCTGTTTGACCGCATTGGCTTCCATGCTGAGCAGCGCACGCTCAGTGGTGCCATTTTTGGAAGTAACGCGTGAGCGCAGCACACTCACATCATCGCTGCTGACATCGGCAAGTTTAACCGCGCCGCTGAACGTATTAATCGCCAAATGGCGGGCTGTTACCGCATCAAAACCAAGCTCACTGGCCGCCTGTTGCAACGCTTCAATAAAATAAAACACATAGGCCGGACCGCTACCGGATACCGCAGTAACCGCATCCATCATTTCTTCGTCTTTCAGCCATATTGTACTACCCACCGCTGCAAGTATGGTTTGCGCAGTATCATACTGCCCCTCGCTTACTGCGGGCAGCGCATACAATCCGGAAATTCCGCTCCCAATCAAGGCAGGCGTATTAGGCATGGCGCGCACTATGTTTTGCGAACCCAGCCAACGCGCCAGATCGACAGCGCGAATACCGGCCGCTATCGAGATCAGCAATTGCCCGGTTAACAATGGCGCCAGACTAATTGCGACCCCGTGCAACTGCTGCGGCTTAACCGCCAATACAATAACATCACTACCTGCCACCCCCGCTTCCAATTCGGCTACCGCCTGCACCCCAAACTCATCGTACAACTTGACATGTTGGCTAACATTGACTTCCACTACGCTTACCTGCGCGGCAACAAAATTCTGTTTGAGTAATCCGCCAATAAGCGCGGCCGCCATGTTACCGCCCCCGATAAAACAAACTTTCATTGATTTCCCCCGTAATTTCTTTCGCCAAAGATTGCCGTCCCGGCACGCACGATAGTCGCCCCTTCCAGTATTGCCGCAGTAAAATCATGCGACATACCCATAGATAAAGTATCCAGTGCAAATCCCTGCATATTAATTTGCTGCATAAGCTCGCGCAGCTTGGCAAACGGTACGCGCTGAGCCTCCAATTCATCGGCAGGTGCTGGAATGGCCATTAATCCGCGCAACTTGAATTGCGGTAAACCAACCACAACCTGTACCAAATCCAGCAATCCTTCAGGGGCTACACCACTTTTACTATCTTCCCCACTTACATTAACCTGGATACAAATATTCAGCGGCGGCAAACCGGCCGGCCGCTGCGCTGACAGTCGCTCGGCAATTTTTAATCTATCGACACTATGCACCCAGGCAAAATTCGTTGCGATCGCCCGCGTTTTATTGCTCTGTATTGGTCCGATAAAATGCCACTGTATCGATAAATCACGCAATAGTTCAATTTTTTCCAACGCTTCCTGAACATAACTTTCACCGAAAGCGCGTTGCCCCGCTTGATAGGCTTCACGTACTGCAACAGCGGGAAAACCCTTGCTTACCGCCAACAGATCAACACTCCCCCTAGGCCGATGAACCATACTTACGGCCTGCGAAATAGCATCATTGATAACTTGCAAGTTAGGCGTAATCGCGGTCATAATTAGGCGGTCGTCAAACCGAATGTTTCCTTAATTTGTGATGATCGCACGATATTCTACCTATACACATTCATCCTGAAGATGCGGTAGGGACACTATATGATCGTGCCCCAACTTATTTTCATGCGATAGTTCAGTTCTGCGAATTTACTGGAATTATATATGGACATTACCGAATTGCTTGCTTTTGGTGTCAAAAACAAAGCTTCCGATTTGCATCTGTCTGCCGGATTACCACCAATGATTCGTGTGCATGGCGACATACGCAAAATCAATCTACCGGCAATGCTGCATGCGGAAGTGCACGCCATGGTGTACGACATCATGAACGACGAGCAGCGAAAAGTTTACGAAGAAAACAAGGAAATCGATTTTTCGTTTGAAGTTCCCGGACTTGCGCGTTTCCGCGTAAACGCCTTTGTCCATCAGCGCGGTGCGGGTGCAGTAATGCGTACCATTCCGTCTAAAATATTGTCCCTGGAAGACCTCGGTGCTCCCAAAATTTTTGAAACCATTGCCGACTATCCGCGTGGATTAGTGTTGGTGACCGGCCCGACCGGTTCGGGTAAATCCACCACGCTGGCAGCAATGGTTAATCACCGCAACGAACATGAAATGGGACACATTCTGACCGTAGAAGATCCAATTGAATTTGTACACGAAAGTAAAAAATGTCTGGTTAACCAGCGTGAAGTCGGCGCGCATACCAACTCATTCCAGAACGCTTTACGTAGCGCATTGCGTGAAGATCCGGACATTATTCTGGTTGGTGAAATGCGCGATCTTGAAACAATACGCCTCGCCATGTCCGCAGCCGAAACCGGCCATCTGGTATTTGGAACGTTGCATACCAGCTCTGCGGCAAAAACCATCGACCGTATCATTGACGTTTTTCCCGCTGATGAAAAGGAAATGGTGCGCGCCATGCTTTCAGAATCATTACGCGCGGTTATTTCACAAACTTTGCTTAAAACAAAAGATGGTGCCGGACGTGTGGCGGCCCACGAAATCATGATTTGCACCCCTGCCATCCGCAATCTAATTCGCGAAGCCAAAGTGCCACAAATGTACTCCTCCATCCAAACCGGCAGTGCGCTCGGAATGCAAACACTGGATCAATGCCTGCAAGATCTGGTCAAGCGCAACATCGTATCAACTGCAGAAGCACGTACCAAAGCAGCCAACAAGGACGCATTTGTCGGTTAATCAATTCATTGCCAGACAAGAGGTTCATCATGGAAAGAGATCAGGCTACCGAGCTAATACACAACCTGCTAAAAGGAATGCTTTCCCAGAAAGCATCTGACCTGTTTATCTCTGCCGGATTCCCGCCCGCATTCAAAGTAGATGGCAAGATGACCCCGGTTTCACAACAAGTGCTTACACCACAGCACACCATGGCATTGGCAAGCAGTATCATGAACGATCGGCAGGCCGCCGAATTCGAGTCTACACGCGAATGTAACTTTGCTATCAACCCGACCGGCATTGGCCGCTTCCGCGTTAATGTATTCATGCAACAACAACGAGTAGGCATGGTGTTGCGCACTATCACAACCCAAATCCCCGATCTTGACCAAATGGGAATGCCGGAAATACTCAAAGACATAACAATGGCCAAACGCGGGCTGGTCATTCTGGTTGGTGCCACCGGCAGTGGAAAATCCACGACATTAGCGGCCATGATCGGCCACCGCAACAAAAACAGTTACGGCCACATCATCTCCATCGAGGATCCGGTCGAATTTGTGCATGAACCCATCAACTGCCTCATCACGCATCGTGAAGTGGGAGTGGACACGGACTCTTGGCACGCCGCACTAAAAAACACCTTGCGTCAGGCACCGGACGTTATTTTCATCGGTGAAATCCGGGATCGTGAAACCATGGAATATGCCGTGGCATTCGCCGAGACCGGCCATCTATGCATGGCCACTCTGCATGCCAACAGCGCGAATCAAGCTCTGGATCGTATCATTAACTTCTTCCCTGAAGAACGCCGCGAACAATTGCTGATGGATTTATCTCTCAACACCAAAGCACTAATTTCGCAACGCCTGATCCCACGATTGAATGGAACAGGGCGTGCTGTCGCCATGGAAATCATGCTCAACTCGCCACTCATCTCCGACTTGATCTTCAAGGGCGACGTACATGCAATAAAAGGGGTAATGTCAAAATCACGCGAGCTTGGAATGCAAACTTTCGATCAGGCACTGTTCGATTTACACGAAGCCAACCTGATCAGCTACGAAGAAGCACTCAGAAATGCTGATTCGGTCAACGATCTGCGCCTACGCTTAAAATTGGAAAGCCAACACTCCAAGGACTCGAACATAATGGCGGGACTAGGGCACTTGCGGATGACTTGACTAACCTGCAATCTAGATACGCAATTCAGATCCATGATGGTTGGCAACATAAAATCCGCACCGCTTCTTGACAGCACAGAAACACAACCTGGTGATTACTCCAGAACTTCGCGCTCAATCTCTTCCACGGTCACATGGCGCACATCTTTACCCTTGACCATGTAAATCACATATTCGGACATGTTCTTGGCATGATCACCGATGCGCTCAATGGCCTTGGCGACAAACAGAATTTCCAGCGCAGTGGAGATAGTGCGCGGATCTTCCATCATGAATGTAATAAGGTAACGCATAATGGAGCGAAATTCCTCATCCACCAACTCATCCTGACGCACCACCTGCGCCGCATAAGCAAGATCCAAACGGGCAAAAGCATCCAGCGATTTGCGTAGCATATCCAGTGCCATCTCGGCAGCATGCTTGATTTCTGTGTAGCGCGGCAGAATAATGCTCTTCCTTTGCGACAACAACTTGCCCATACGCGCAATTTTTTCTGCCTCGTCACCGATCCGTTCAAGATCGGTAATAGTCTTGATTACCGTCATCACCATACGCAGATCGCCAGCGGCAGGCTGTCGGCGGGCAATAATCTGATTGCAACTTTCGTCGATTTCAACTTCCATCGCATTCACACGATGGTCATCATTAATAACGCGGTTCATCAATGGCACATCGCCATTAACCAATGCCTCCACAGAGAGCCTGATTTGACTCTCTACCAGCCCACCCATTTGCAATACCCGTGCACGCACTGCCTCCAGCTCGGCATCAAATTGCTTGGAGGTATGTTCAGCAGAGGCCATGATTAGATCCTTATTTAGGAAGAACAGTTGGGAGGATATTACTCGCGTACTATGACAATTTTGTTACATGTTGGCAGTAAAAGTCTGCACCCCGTTTGCGGTTCCCAGCAACAATATATCCGCACCCCGACGCGCAAACAGACCGTTGGTAACCACGCCGGTAATATTATTCAGCGTGGCTTCCAACTCCACCGGATTAAGTATTTTCAGGCCGGACACATCAAGAATAAGATTGCCATTATCGGTGACAAAACCTTCGCGCAATTTTGGTTGGCCGCCCAACAACACCATCTGGCGTGCCACATAACTGCTGGCCATGGGAATCACTTCCAACGGCAAAGGGAAACGGCCAAGAACATCCACCAGCTTGCTGGAGTCGCATAAACAAATAAATTTTTTACTTGCGGCAGCCACTATTTTCTCGCGCGTCAATGCCCCCCCGCCCCCCTTGATCATATGCAAATGGCGCGTAATTTCATCTGCTCCATCCACATAAACAGAGAGACTGCCCACATCATTCAAGGCAACTACCTGAATACCATGCGCTTCCAACCGCCGGGCTGAAGCCTCGGAACTGGCCACCGCACCGCATATTTTATTTTTAATCTTTGCCAATTCATCTATAAAAAAATTGGCCGTCGAACCGGTGCCCACGCCCACAATACAATTCGCCGGGACATATGCTATTGCGGCTTGTGCCACCGCCAGCTTTAATTCATCTTGCGTCATGGTTATACTGCCTCGATATTATCAATAATTATTGCTCGTCTTGAATTATTGCAGGAATTAACAATTTTAGAAATACGTGGCATCTTTTACGTTATAGTATTTCCAAGGACTGTCGTGTCTTTCTGCCAATCCACCCGCCATACACCCAATAGCAACCTCAATACCGCCACCATCTGCAACTCCATGAGAAAAACGGGATCAAAAACAAAGCGTCGTGCAAACTCACAGAACCAACGCCACTTTTATAGATGACCAACCATAACGAAAATTCATCTCTATTGCCACACGAAGGCATCCCATCACCTTGGATTTGCCGCTACGCCCAACTAATTCACGACGGCGGCCAAGTGCTTGATTTGGCTTGTGGCCGGGGACGCCATGCACGCTGGCTTGCGAACAATAATTGGCAAGTCCATGCCGTTGATCATGATAAAGATGCTATTGCCGGTCTGCAGCATTTGCCCAACATATCAACCTTGGTCGCCGACCTGGAAAATAGTAGTTGGCCATACTCCGGCCAACGTTTTCATGGCATAGTTGTCAGCCGCTATCTGCATCGGCCACTTATGCCACTACTGATCGAATCCCTGCATCCCGGCGGAGTGCTAATTTACGAAACATTCATGGATGGAAACGAGCGCTTTGGTCGCCCCAGGAATCCGAATTTTTTGCTGCGTTCCGATGAATTATTGAAAACTTTTTCCCCGCATCTAACAGTAATCGCCTATCAACAAGGTGAATTTCAAGAGCCGGGACCAGCCGTCCTGCAACGTATTTGCGCGGTATCTGACCGGTATAGCAATTAATTCAAACCCTACATTATGGATCCGGAACACACAACACATCTAAAGTTACTATTTTACAATTACCACGATGCGCATTTATTACACTCACCTTTTGATATTACCGCTCAGGAGATTTGCTATATACCAGACGGAAAATTTAATTTGTTTTTCCAATGCGGCTAAACAAACAATTCTAGATCAACCCAACAGGTTTTATACACATATTCATAAATGAAAAACCCCATCATTGAAATAAATAAACAATGGATTGTTTTGGCATTAAGCATATTTATTACCGCCTGTTCCACAACATCCAAACCGCCCATTGCAACACCCCCTCAACCGGCTGCGATACCTCCCAAGATAGTACCGGCACCCGTAGCCAATGCATCGGCTCCACTGTTTATAGCAAGCAAGTGGGAAATGCTACCGGATTGGCAAACACTTGATCTCTCCAATTCCCAAACAGCATTTCTGCAAAGCTGTCGTGTGCTGAAGAATAAACCACACTGGCAAGAAATATGTGCACAGGCCGAACATTTGGAAGTAAGCGACAATGCAAAACTGCGTGAATTCTATGAAGAATGGTTCACCCCTTATCAACTACTCAATCCGGACGGTAGCGAACATGGAACAATCACCGGTTATTACGAACCGCTACTTAAAGGTAGCCGTTCCAAAACACCGCGTTTCCAATATCCTTTGTATGCCGCACCGAATGATTTGCTCACCATTGATCTGGGCGGGATCTATCCGCAACTCAAAGACCTGCGCCTGCGTGGCCGCTTGCAGGGGAAACGTATCGTACCCTATTACAACCGAGCAGAAATTGATGCCAGTGCCGGCGCGTTGGCAGGCAACGAATTATTTTGGGTGGAGAATGAAATTGAATCTTTTTTCCTGCAAATACAAGGTTCCGGTCGTATCGAATTGCCGGATGGCAAGCAGGTAAAAGTTGGATACGCTGATCACAATGGCCACCCTTACGTATCCATCGGAAAAAAATTGGTTGAAGCAGGCGAGCTGAAGCTCGAAGAAGCCTCCATGCAGGGTATTAAATTATGGGCCGAAAAAAATCCGGACAAAATTAATAAATTACTGGAGCAAAATCCCAGTTACGTTTTCTTACGCGAATTGCCGGATAATTTATCCACTCCGTTGGGAGCTATGGGAGTACCACTTACCAATGAATACAGCATCGCCGTAGACCCGCGTACCATCCCATTAGGAGCACCGGTTTTTCTTGCCACGACCTACCCCAATACCAACACACCACTCAACCGCCTGATGTTGGCACAAGACACAGGCGGCGCCATTAAGGGCGCCGTACGCGCGGATTTTTTCTGGGGTTTCGGAGAGCTTGCAGGAGCACAGGCGGGTAAAATGAAACAACAGGGGCGATTATGGGTATTGTTTCCAAAAGGTGGCGAACCGGCACTCAACTAAACGCAAACTCCGGTTTGAAACGAACAGTATTAGGATACACAGGCAACACATCTGTATTGCACGTTACCCATGGCTGCTTATTTGTAAATGAGTAGCCACCATGAGCAATATTTATTCATGACTCACATTCTCATCCAACAATTTTTTTACCGCCGCCATATCTGCCTGTTTACCAATCTTGCGGCCACCGTTAAATCTCGCATTTGCAGGTAGCACTGCAATATTGACCGGTACGCCCGTTTCTGGTTTCAACGTAAAACCGGGCACACTACTCTGCTGCCTACCCGTCAGATGTACAGACCATTCACTGCCCTCAAAGGGTAGATTCTGCTTGAGCAAAAACATCATGACCGCTTTTTCATCATCGGAATAAACCAAAAGAT
The DNA here is from genome assembly GCA_044337935.1 of Candidatus Nitrotoga sp. Classification (GTDB taxonomy): domain Bacteria; phylum Pseudomonadota; class Gammaproteobacteria; order Burkholderiales; family Gallionellaceae; genus Nitrotoga. The sequence continues at coordinate 8,478 of JBIIMQ010000025.1, read as the reverse complement.
TAATGTCCGATTGCTCGCTCGCAGTGCCGCTCAGCACTGAACCGGAAAGGAAAGGGTGGAACGGCTCCAATAATTGCATCACATCAAGTGCTTGCCGACGCAATTGGTTCAAAACAATGGGATGGCTTTCACTTTGGTACAGCGCACGAAAACTGCGTAACGCCGCTTCAACTTCATCATTGCTGGGCAAATGTTGCGTATCTTCCGCCCCCATTTGTTTGGCGGCTTTACGTTTGGCAAATGCATAATCGGTAATACCACCCTCAGCCATTAGCCGCGCAGCATGATGTGCCAGCTGTTCTCGCATCAGGTCGCGCCGATGCACACGATCTCTACTCATACTAATTAGAATATGCGGTTAATGATTGTATCGATAAGCGACTTTTCCGGCGGCGGAGAAAGCTGCTCCGGCGGCAAATTTTCCTGATAAAAATATTCAGTCAACTCACCGTTTTCACTCCGCTGCCCGTCTTTATTAATACGCGCAGCTACCATATTGTCCGGCATGGTGTAGGTGGCTTCAGGTACTTGCTTGAGCACTTTCCCCATGTAGTCCATCCAAATGGGTAATGCGGCTCCGCCTCCGGTTTCTTTTTCACCCAGGCTGTGCGGATTGTCAAAACCAACCCACGTAATCCCCACCAACGTGGGATGAAAACCACTAAACCAGGCATCCATTGCATCGTTTGTAGTCCCGGTTTTACCCGCCAAGTCATGGCGGCCCAATTGCATGGCGCGGAAAGCAGTACCGTGTTGCACTACATCCTGCATCATACTTACCATGGTATAAGCATTACGCACATCAATAACCTGCTGGGCAGTTTCTCCGGCTACAACGGGCGTGGCCTTGTGTAACACTTTGCCATTGCTATCCTCAATGCGCTGAATAAAATAAGGGGGAACGTGGAAACCACCATTGGCAAAAACAGAGTAACCCGTCAACATTTGCATAGGTGTAACCGAACCCGCACCTAACGCCATCGTCAGGTAAGGCGGATGCTTGGCTGCTTCAAAGCCAAACTTGGTAATGTAGTCCTGTGCATATTGCGGCGTGATGGTTTGCAAAATACGAATAGAGACCATATTTTTGGATTTAACCAGTGCCTGCCTTATACGCATAGGGCCATCAAAATCCCCATCGTAATTTTTCGGCTGCCAAGCTTCGCTACCGGTCTCCGCTGCATCAATCACCAAAGGCGCATCATCGATAACGGTAGCAGGAGTTAGCCCCTTTTCCAATGCGGCCGAATAAATGAACGGCTTGAAACTGGAGCCGGGTTGCCGCCAAGCCTGGGTTACATGATTGAATTGGTTGCGATTAAAGTCGAAACCGCCAACCAGCGAATAGATCGCCCCATCACGCGGACTGGCAGAAACAAAAGCAGCTTCCACTTGCGGTAGCTGAACAATCTTCCAAACATTTTTTTCATCCTTCTGCACATGGATAAGTGAGCCGGCACGCAAGCGTCGATTCAACGCAGTCTTGACGCTCATGTACGACTGAACAAACTTCAGCCCGTCACCATTGATGATGGCAATGGCGCCCCCTTTGCTATAGGCGCGAATATTTTTGGAATCAACTTCAAGCACCACAGCTGGAATCATGTCATCACTATCAGGAATATCCTGCAGCGCTTCTTCCAACTCTTCATCGGTGATTCCTTTACGCAAATCAAAATAACCTTCCGGCCCCCGATATCCATGACGCCGATCATATTCCAGCACACCTTTACGCAACGCCTCATAAGCGGCTGCCTGATCCCGCTGACGGATAGTTGTATAGACCTTTATACCCTGTGTATACGTGTCATCCTGGTAACGCTTAAATACCTCTTGCCTGACCATTTCTGCCAGATAATCAGCTTTCCCTGAAAATTCCTGATAGCTGCGTTTCACCATCAGCGGTTGATGCACTGCCGCTTCCTGTTGCTGAACAGTAATAAAACCCAGTTCATGCATGCGCCGCAATACATATGTCTGGCGCAATTTGGCACGCTTGGGATTAATCACCGGGTTATACATCGAAGGAGCCTTGGGTAGGCCGGCCAGCATGGCAAATTCGGCCACGCTGAGCTGATTAAGATTTTTGCCAAAATAGCCTTGCGCGGCGGCAGCAAAACCATAAGCGCGTTGACCAAGATAAATATGATTAATGTACAGCTGAAGGATTTCATCCTTGCTCAAATTATGTTCAATCTTGATGGCCAGCAACACTTCATTAAATTTTCGCGATAATTTCTTCTCTTTGGTCAGAAAAAAATTACGTGCCACTTGCATAGTAATCGTGCTGGCCCCCTGTTTGGCACCACCCGATGTAAAGTTGTTGTAGGTGGCACGCAATACACCCAGATAATCAACCCCGCCGTGCTCATAAAATCGGTCATCTTCCGCCGCAAGAACGGCCTTCTTCATCAAATCGGGGACTTCGTTAATCTTGACCAGCGCACGACGTTCTTCCCCGAATTCGCCGATCAAAATCCCCTCCGCGCTATATACGCGCAGCGGAATTTTAGGCCGATAATCAGTCAATGCTTCGAGCGAAGGCAACGTGGGATAAATCAACATGGCCGCAAACAACACCACCAACAGTGGCGTAATAATCAGGGCGAGGACGGCCATGGCCGGGTAAAACCACCAGCGTGAAATCATGGAATGCGGAATTGTATGAAGGTCATAGTTGAGATTATATCGATTCCTGACTGAGGAATAACCCGACAGCAAAATTCATGAGGCGCGCGACCATAATAAAGCTTGTTTTAAACTGGCGCTATCTCAGCCGGTCATTCTGGCAGGATTAATAGATGAAATAAATCTAAGCGTTTCGACGAAATGCAAAATCAAAAAGACTCAAATTGGCTATACCTGTTTTCTTGTTAACTGCGTTGCATATTTCCAATTGCACGGACACATTCATTGATTAATCCGGGACCACGATAAATCAGCCCGCTGTAAATCTGTACTAACGCAGCACCAGCACTTATCTTTTCCGCCGCGTCTTTTCCACTCAAAATACCGCCCACCCCAATAATAGGCAGAGCCCCTTGTAATGCGGCGGCCAATTCTCGAATAACGGCGGTCGATCTGTCACACAAGGGCGCGCCGCTCAATCCGCCTGTTTCCGTGTGCTGCGCAAGATGTTCAGCACCTGTACGCGTCAGTGTTGTATTGGTGGCAATCACGCCATCCATGCGGTGGCGCTGCAAAAGTATCGCGATCCGGCTAATTTGTTCACTATCAAGATCGGGGGCTATTTTTAATGCCAAAGGAACATATTTCCCATGCAGATCAGCCAGCTTTTCCTGCTCGGCTTTAAGTTGCGCAAGCAAGGCATCCAGCTCGTCACTTCCCTGCAACTGGCGCAAATTTTTGGTGTTGGGCGAAGAAATATTAATGGCAACGTAGCTGGCGTAAGGGTATACCCGTCGCAATCCGATCAGGTAATCGGTGGCAGCCGATTCAATTGGCGTGTCAAAATTTTTACCGATATTGATACCCAGAATGCCACGATAATCAGCGCGTTTTACATTTTCAATGAGCGCATCCACACCGTGGTTATTAAACCCCATACGGTTGATAATGGCCTGCGCCTCGGGCAAACGAAACAAACGCGGCTTGGGATTACCTTCCTGGGCGCGGGGCGTGACGGTACCGATCTCAATAAAACCAAAGCCCAGTGCGGCCAGCGCATCAATATAATCACCATTTTTATCCAATCCTGCAGCGAGGCCAACCGGGTTGGGAAAAGTCAAACCCATCACCTGATGCGGGTTGTCCGCCGGACGTTTCACCAGCAATGGCAGCATCCCAGACCGATAAACAAACTGCAATGCATCAAGCGTAACGTGGTGGGCGGTTTCCGGATTGCACGAAAAAAGCAGCGGACGAATCAACGGGTACATATCATGGCCTGTCAGTTAAAATCGTTTGCCATTTGCCTTGTACTAACCCTTGCAGCGGGCGGAAATTGGCTTTGTATGCCATTTTTTCGCTCCCTTCGATCCAGTAGCCCAAATACAAATATTCCAATTGCAATTTCCGGCACAGTTCTATCTGCCACAGGACGTTGTAAGTACCAAAACTGGCTTGCGCTATATTCGGCTCATAAAACGTATAAACCGAGGACAGGCCATCGTCGAGAATATCAATGATACTCACCATGCGCAGTTCTCCGTTTTCACGAAACTCCACCAGTGTGGAATCAACATGGCTTTGCAGCAAAAAATTGCGGTATTGATCCCGGCTGTCATTCTTCATACTGCCATCGGGATGCCGCTCCGTTTGATAGCGCTGATACAACGCAAAATATTCCTCGTTATCTCTCAAAGTATGTAATGAAGCTTTTAACCCGACGTGGCTTTGCCGGGCGCGGCGCTGTGTGCGGTTGGGCGTGAACGATGCCACTTCGACACGCACCGAAACGCAGGCATTACAGGTACTGCAATGGGGACTATAGGTAACCGTACCACTTCGGCGGAAACCACGCCGTACCAATTCCGAATACACAGCCGGGGTAATCAGAAAACTGGGCGTGGCAACTTGCGAACACGCCTGACGATCCGGCAAGTAACTGCACGGATATGAAGCCGTCAGATAAAGCTGTAACGCCGACAGCGGAATATCATGCAACAAGTTCATGGTCAAACTGCCATCTTTGTGAGGTATTCGGATAGTGTATCAATTCCCTCAAACGATGCATAAATTCCGCGCGCGGAATTTCACGTGCGCCAAGCGAAGCCAAATGCGGAGTATTCATCTGACAATCAATCATGCCGTATCCCCAGCGCTGCAATTGGGCAGCAAGATGGGCAATCGCAATCTTGGATGCATCAGTGGCATGGCTGAACATCGACTCGCCATAGAACATGCGCCCAATAGCAATGCCATACAGCCCGCCCACCAGACTGCCATTCATCCATGTCTCCACCGAATGTGCCGCCCCCATCTGATGCAGCCCGGTATAAGCAGCGATCATATCTTCATGTATCCATGTTCCCGCCTGTTCACGGCGCGGCGCGGCACAGGCACGCATTACCTGCTTAAACGCGCTGTCGACACGAACCTCATAACACTTATTACGCAACGTCTTGCGTAGCGACTTGGAAATTTTGAATTCCTCGGGAATCAACACCATGCGTGGATCCGGACTCCACCAGAGTATGGGCTCTCCCACATTGAACCAGGGGAAAATGCCGTGCCGATACGCATCCAGCAAGCGTTGTGCAGACAAATCTCCCCCTGCGGCCAACAAGCCGTTTGGCTTAAGCAATGCCTGCTCTGCAGGTGGGAAAGGGGTGTCTGTATCCAGAAACGCAATCATTTTTTAAATAGACTGGTTAACAGGTAATCTACCTGCGAAGGCCGAAAAATCAAGAATTAACGAGATTCCAAATTTAATTTGCGCGTCAACCACGTCTGAATATCACGCACTTCTTCCGCACACACTGAATGGGGCATGCCATACTCATGCCACTCTACCTGATATCCCTGTTTTTTTAATTCATCCGCAGCATCTTTCCCGCGCGCATAAGGCACAACCGGGTCACTGTGCCCATGAGCCATAAAGATAGGAGTGTTAAGCCCAACCGCACTGGCTTCACTTGACAATGTTTCGGCTTGTAGCAAATAAGCGGACAACGAAATAACTCCGCCCAAACGCGATGCATGGCGTAACCCGGTATGCAGCGCAATCGCCCCGCCCTGCGAAAAACCGGCGAGAAAAATATTATCCGCAACAATGCCTCGCTGTTTTTCCTGTGCGATGAGCATTTCAATCGCGGCTTGTGAAGCGCGAATACCCCTAACATCCTGTTGCGCGGCAATATTAGGCGCTGTGATGTCATACCAGGCGCGCATAATTAAACCGCCGTTAATAGTAACCGGCTGTTTGGGAGCATGCGGAAACAAATAACGCACCGCGACCGGCAGTTTTATTTCTTCCGCAATGGAAACAAAATCTTCACCGTCCGCGCCCAAGCCATGCATCCAGATAATACTGTGTTGGGGCGACTTCCCTGTTTCAAGAGTGATATGTGATAAAACGCTGTTCATGGTTTGAGGTTGCGAATCTGAAAATAGTGGATGAGCCTATTCAGGCACAGACGAAGTCGGCTCCGGCAGAATTTCACGCAGCACCTGAAAAATCTCGCGATAATTCTTTGGCGGTTTTGCCAATTCTTTTTCCTTGATTGCATTGCGAACCAGCGCGCGCAGCCTCTGCGCATCCGCTTCAGGATGCTCGGCGAGCAACTCGGTCAACGCCGCATCGTTTTCCAGAAGGCGATCTCTCCACCGTTCCAACTGGTGCAACCACGCGATATGCTGGTGCGATTTACCGCTCCATGCTTCCAGTTTGGCGATGATGGGCGCGGGTTCTACATCGCGCATTAATCTGCCGATATATTGCATTTGCCGTCGTTGCGCACCAAATTTATTGATGCGTTTCATCTCGCGAACCGCATCAAACAAACGTTCCGGCAAATCCAACTGCTTCAATTTGTCGGCACTAAGTTCAACCAATTGCTCACCGATATCCTGCAAATCATGCATCTGCTGCTTGATCTTGGTTTTGCTGGGTGGCAAATTTAACTCTTCGGCATTGTCGTCGTGGCGGTGCATAGGTGCGAAATTATAAATAGATGTTGTTATGATAACGCTTTCCAACGAAAGCGTTTACCTTATGAATGACATTACACCCGAACATCGTTTTTCCCATTCCTCCGATACCTTGCGCCAAATCGCACGGGACATGCTTGAATATGCCAATCATCAAGGGGCAACTGCCGCCACGGCGGAAGTCTCTGATGGCTTTGGACAAACCGTCACTGTCCGTCAAGGTGAAGTCGAAACCATAGAATATAACCGTGACAAAGGTCTCGGCATAACCGTTTACATCGATCAACGGCGCGGCAATGCCAATACTTCCGATTTTTCGCCGCAAGCCATACGCGATACGGTGGATGCTGCCCTCGCTATTGCCCGCCACACCGCCAGCGATGACTGCGCCGGGCTGCCTGAAAAAGACATGCTGGCGACCGAATTTCCCGATTTGGATCTGTACCATCCTTGGCTACTGAACGTGGAAGGCGCTATTGAACTGGCCAAGACCTGTGAACAAGCCGCATTTGACGCCGATCCGCGAATCGACAATTCGGAAGGCGCCACAATAAACATCCATGAATCCCAATTTGTGTATGCCAACAGTCTGGGCTTTATCGGGGGATATCCCACCTCGCGCCACGGCATCAGCTGCGCCGTTATTGCCGGCAAAGACGAAACCATGCAACGTGATTACTGGTATAGCGAAGCGCGTGCCGCAAACGACTTGCTGGCAGCAAAAAAAGTAGGGCAGATCGCTGCAGAACGCGCCGTGCGACGGCTCAATGGCCGCAAACTCGATACCATGCAAGTGCCGGTGCTGTTTGAGGCACCCATAGCAGCCAGCCTGCTCGGCCACTTTGTCGGCGCGGTGAGCGGCGGCAGTCAATACCGAAAATCCTCCTTCCTGCTCGACTACATGGGCAAACAGGTATTCTCACCCAACATCTGCATTGGCGACATCCCCGATATTCCACGCGGTCTGGCGAGCAGCGCATTCGATGGCGAGGGCGTCAAAACACAGCGCCGTACCATCGTTCAGGACGGCATACTGCAAAGCTATTTTCTCGGCACTTATTCCTCGCGCAAACTGGGCATGAAAACGACCGGCAATGCGGGCGGCAATCACAATCTCATTTTGCGTCCCGGCGAACTCGATTTTAAAGGCCTGCTAAAGAAAATGGGTCGTGGCCTGCTGGTTACCGAACTGCTCGGCCAGGGTGTAAATCACATCACCGGAGACTATTCGCGAGGCGCGGCCGGCTTCTGGGTGGAAAACGGGGAAATTCAATATCCTGTAGAAGAAATCACCATCGCCAGCAACTTAAAAGACATGTACATGCATATTGCAGCGGTGGGTAATGATGTGCTGGTGCAAGGATCACGACAATGCGGTTCCATCCTGATTGAAAATATGATGGTGGCCGGTCAATAAATTAAGTTGAAGCTGTAAATTATCGATGCCCATCAGGCACTTTGTCGTTCGCGCAATCTAACAGTTCAGATATACCGCACGGCATAAAAAACAGCCTGGTAAAAAACACTCTACCAGGCTGTCGGGGTGAACTTCTAGTTTGCAGCAATGCTAGCCTTTTTACTCCATTTTTGACTTGCAAGCCGAAGACAACTCGCTCTCGTGTTTTTTCAAACACTGCTTGATTCTGCCTCCACCCGGCTTTTCATCCTTGCAGAGTTTTTTTGCATCCTCTGCGCAGGCTTCCTTGAATTCATGCCCCTTCTTTTTCATTTTCTCCATGTTGTCCTTGCAGGCAGACGACAATTCGCTTGAGTGTTCCTTGAGGCAATTCATCACCGCCCCGCCTCCGGGCTTCTCCCCTTTGCAAAACTTGGCCACATCATCCGCGCATGGTTTCTCGGCTGTAT
>JBIIMQ010000122.1:0-5796 GCA_044337935.1 Candidatus Nitrotoga sp. | reverse complement strand
GTCGTGGCGATAGCTATGACAATGCACTGGCCGAAACCATTAACGGGTTATACAAAACTGAACTGATTCACAAACAAGGGCCTTGGAAAAACAGGGAATCCGTTGAATTGGCGACGTTGAACTGGGTGTCCTGGTTCAATCACCAGCGTTTGTTGGGATCTCTCGGCTATATACCGCCAGCAGAAGCTGAGGCACAATACTATCGGCAGTTAGCCAACTCGGATTCTGCCAGAGTTACTTAAACCAAATAGCCTCCACGAAACCCGGGGCGATTCAGCTTGCCAAGGGCGGGATATATGTCGCGCTCGAATGCGCGAGCCGATTTAGTGAAGTGGCCTGCGCTCCATTCTTTTTGCTTCATGGTGAGCCATTCGCGCGCAACACCTTCGAAGGTGTTGTCATTCGAAGCGCTGGTTTCTGCCCGATTAATGCGGCGTTGAGTAACTGGGTCTTTATTTTCTCGGAGAAGCGATTTGACCTCAGTTAGTTCAGTGCGGGCCGCCGCCAAGGAAACGGTTGGATAGGCGCCGATGGAGTAAACCTTCTCTTTGTTGTCGATCCGGTACTTGATTCGCCAAGTGGCTCCTCCGGCTGGGGTGATGAAAAGATGCAGGCCACCCCCATCCGCGAGCTTCTTACCGCGCTCCATTTTTGCTACAAAGGCTTTGCAAGCCTTATCCGTCAATTTTCCACCAATACCCCCAGACATATAAAACCCTCCGGTTCAATTTTAAATGATACCCCCAGTAATACCCCCATTATGCGCGGATGCTGTTGGATTTTGCAAGAGATATATGGATGGTTATGGCCTGAATACACAAAGAAAAACGCCGTCACTTGGACGGCGTTGGATGTTGCGGTACTACGTAATGGTGGAGGCGGCGGGAATTGAACCCGCGTCCGCAAGCACTCTACAGGCAGTTCTACATACTTAGTCAAGTTCTTTAATTTTATCCGGCAGACGCCAACCGACAGGCTGCTACCGAACGAGTTACCTATATTTAATGCCATACAAAGTAACCCTGCATGACACGATTCCGTGTATATGACCTCACTCATCGCGGCCTTGCGGCCTTGAGCCCCTCCACGGACAGCAGGGTGTGAGGTCTAACCGCTTAAGCGGCTAAAGCGTACTTTTCGTCGTTTGCGACTATTGGTTTTCCAGCTGATTTACGAGGTTGCGGGTCCTCGGTATGCCCTACACTGCTTTGCAACCCACGTCGAAGCCAAGTCGCCCCCGGTTTCGATATGTTTTTGATACAAACTTCTGCTACAAAACTTTGCAAATTGTAGCAGCTATGAGCGGTAAAAGCAGAATTAGTTCCGTATTCCTTCCATTTATATTGATGGTCGCTTATGGGGCGAGGTGTTCTGCAGCAAATCGTTTTGGTGTTCATTTTTAATTCATAACGGGCACCGGAATCAATCTGCCATGGCTATCTGCCCCGATTGCATGCATGCAGTGATACCATGCGAGCCAATTTGTAGTTTGATGCCGAATGAGTGTTATTGATAATAAATGATAGATACAGAAATCGCATTTTTGTTTTCTTCTGATGGTGCGTTGGCTGAGCATATTCCCGATTTTCGTGCGCGTCCGCAGCAGGTGAAAATGGCGCAAGTTATTGCACAGGTCATTGCCGGGAATGGGCAGCTTATTGCAGAGGCCGGTACGGGAACGGGAAAGACATTTGCTTACCTTGTGCCAGCTTTGCTCGCGGGCGGTAAGGTAATTATTTCAACCGGTACTAAAAATTTGCAGGATCAATTATTCCAGCGTGATTTACCCACGGTGCGCGATGCTCTTAAGGTGCCGGTTTCAATTGCATTGCTCAAGGGCCGCGCCAATTATTTGTGCCATTACCACCTCGAGCGTACGCAGTCTGATGGCCGCTTTGTTACTCGAGAGGATGCGCGCCATCTGGCCAAAATTGTGAAGTATGCAAAAGTTACCCAGTCCGGCGATAAAAGTGGTGTGAGCGGTGTGCCGGAGAATGCGCCGATCTGGATGCAGGTGACTTCAACGCGTGATAATTGCCTGGGTCAGGAATGCCCGCATCATAAAGATTGCTTTGTGCTTAAGGCGCGTAAAGAGGCAATGCGGGCCGATGTTGTGGTCGTGAACCACCATTTGTTTTTCGCCGATTTGATGTTGCGTGATGAGGGTTTGTCGGAATTGTTGCCAGCGTGCAATACGGTTATTTTCGACGAGGCACACCAATTGCCCGAAACCGCCAGTTTATTTTTTGGCGATAGCATTTCGACTTCGCAAATCATCGAATTGGCACGCGATATTCGTTTGGAGGCGGTGGTTTCTGCGAAAGACTTTGCCGCGCTTCCCGCTGCCACCGATTTATTGGAAAAAGCTGCGCGTGATTTGCGTTTGGTGTTCAAGCAAAACGAGGGGCGCATGACCGCTCTCGCCATTGAAAATTTGTCCGGCTGGACGGATGCCATGGTTGCGCTGAACGACAAGCTCAAGCAGGTTAACAGTCTGCTGGAAAAGCAGGCAGAGCGCAGCGAGGGGCTGGAAAATTGCTGGCAGCGCGGGCAGGGAATAGCGCATAAAATTTCACAATGGCAGGATAAAGAGCAAGCGGATAGGGTGCGTTGGTTGGAAATATTTCACCAATCGGTGCAGCTTAATACGACGCCGCTGTCCATCGCGGAAATATTTTCCAAGCAAATTAATGGCCACCCGCGTGCATGGATTTTTACGTCGGCCACGATCACAGTGAAGCAGGATTTTTCGCATTATCAATCTGAAATGGGGTTGTTTGAGGCTCAAACTGCTTGCTGGGACAGCCCTTTTAATTACCCCGAGCAAGCATTGCTATATGTGCCCCAAAATATGCTCGATCCGAATAATCCGGGTTATACCGAGGCGGTTGTGCTGGCGGCGCTGCCTTTGATCGAGGCCAGCAAAGGGCGCGCGTTTTTGCTGTTTACCAGCCTGCGTGCCATGCAACGCGCACATGAAATTTTAACAGCCGAGTTCGAGCGAAAAAAACTGGACTTTCCGTTGATGTTGCAAGGTGAAGGTTCGCGTAATGAACTGTTGAGCCGCTTCCGCGAACATGGCAACGCCATATTATTGGGAAGTCAGTCGTTCTGGGAGGGGGTGGATGTGCGCGGCGAAGCACTTTCGCTAGTGGTTATAGATAAATTGCCATTCGCTGCGCCGGATGATCCGGTGCTGGCAGCGCGACTTGCATTGATTACCAGCCAGGGACGTAATGCCTTTATGGAATATCAGTTGCCCCGCACGGTCATTAATCTCAAGCAGGGTGCGGGACGATTAATTCGGGATGAAGCTGATCGAGGCGTGTTAATGATTTGCGATCCGCGATTGATCGCAAAATCCTACGGCAAGCGCATATGGCAAAGCCTGCCGCCATTTAAACGCACGCGGGATTTAAATGAAGCAGTGGGATTTTTTGCACGCTGAAAAAATATATCGATTGATCAGATGTAGTGATATTTGATTTTTTTGCACGCCACCGGTTATTCCAGCGTGGCAAAAAAAAATGATAATATTGACGCGAAGATGAGATTCATTGGGTAACACAATAACTAAAGGGACAGCATGGGATTTTTGGCAAATAAACGCATCTTGATTACGGGTATGATTAGCAATCGTTCTATTGCATATGGAGTCGCTCAGGCCATGCGGCGCGAAGGCGCGGAGATCGCATTTACCTATCAGGGTGATCGCATCCGTGACAGGGTATGTGAAATGGCGCGGGAATTTGACAGTGAATTAGTTTTTTCGTGCGATGTATCGAGTGATGCAGAAATTACCCAACTATTTACTGACCTCGGTAAACATTGGGATAAATTCGACGGCTTTGTGCATGCAATCGCTTTTTCTCCACGCGAGGCACTGGCCGGTGAATTTCTGGATGGATTTAGCCGCGAAGCCTTCCGAATTGCCCATGACATTAGCTCATATAGCTTTCCGGCGATGGCCAAAGCCGCCTTGCCAATGATGGAGGGCCGTGCCGCCGCCTTGCTGACACTTAGCTATCTCGGCGCAGTGCGCACCATGCCGCACTACAACGTGATGGGGCTGGCCAAGGCCAGTTTGGAAGCGAGTGTTAGATACTTGGCGATGAATCTTGGCAATAAGGGGATCCGCGTCAATGGCATTTCCGCAGGTCCGATCAAGACTCTTGCGTCTGCCGGCATTGCCGACTTCAATAAATTATTAAATTACAACGCAAAAAATGCGCCATTAAAGCGTAACGTTACTACCGAGGAAGTAGGTAATGCTGCGGCATTCTTGTGTAGCGATTTAGCCAGCGGCATCACCGGAGAAATCACCTATGTGGATGGCGGTTTTAACACCACAGCGCTTGGAACAACCGAGCCTTAAGGTTGCGCAGAACAACTCAGTTTGCCTTGAGCTTGCCTGTGCGCTGGCGAGTTTGTGTGTGAATCGTTCCGTTTGAATAATATTTTTCTGTCTGGGGCGGGCTTGTCGATGTGGATTTTGTACACGGTAGCCTTTGCCAGCCTATCTTGCGCTTCAGCTTCCACAACTACACTACAGTTTAAATTTTCAGCCAGCTGTACAAATTCGGTTGTGCTGAGCCTGCCCAAGCCATTGATAAGCCAATAATTTACAAAGCGTGCGTTCGGCCGACATCGCTAGGAAACGCAGATTAACTCGTCATTCCCGCGCAGGCGGGAATCCAACGACCTGCTCGACCTGCGCCGCCTGATGGGCGACACCCTGGAAGGTAGGCTGGGGGTGTGTACCCGGCAATCGGGTAGTGCGAATAATGATAACTACGAAGACAGGAGAGCGGCATGAAGCAACGATCACCAGTGTGTCTAATGAAATGGCTTGCGTTGATGTCGGCGTTGCTATTGTCGCTCAGCAGCATTGCCGCCGAATCTGTCAAGGGCGTACAGATACCTTCGGCAATCGACCTGACCTTGCCCATCTATCAAAAGCAAAAACTGCATCCCGAACTCTCCGACCTGGTGCTGGGTGGACTTCCCCTACTTTCGTAGACGTTTTTCAGCTTCCGGTTTGTAACTGTTCGAACGCCATTGGACTTAGCTGATTTAAAAAACTATGCCTGCGGGTTCGATTGTAAAACACCTCGATATAATCAAATATGTCCGATTTTGCTTCCTCCCTAGTTGAGTAAATTTTGCGTTTGATTCGTTCCTTCTTCAAATTGCTGAAGAAAGACTCTGCAACAGCATTGTCATAGCAGTTTCCACGTCGGCTCATGCTGGGGATCAAGCTGTTATCTTTGCACCAGCGCACAAAGTCATCACTACCGAATTGACTGCCTTGATCTGAGTGAATAATGACGGATTGCTTGGGCTTACGCCGCCAAACTGCCATCAACAATGCATCCAGCACGATCTCCGTTACCATGCTTGGCTTCATCGACCAGCCTATAATTGCCCGTGAATAAAGATCTATCACCACCGCCAAATATAACCATCCTTCATAGGTGCGGATGTAAGTTATGTCTGTCACCCAAGTCTCATCAGGCTTACTCACGGTGAACTGTTGCTGCAAGCGATTGGGAGCCGCTATTGCAGGCTTGCCCGATTTGAAGCGTGGCTTGCGGTAACCGCGAATCGATTTCATGCTCGCTAACCGCATGATTTTGGCGACACGATTTTCACTACAAGCAAATCCGGCTTCACGCAAATCTCGATATATGCGTGGGCTGACCTTGCCCTTGTAATCCGTACCTCTTAACGAGGCCATTATGCGGCATCCTTCAACTGTGCCGCTAACCAGTTTTGCTCGAACCGCATCGGGCTGAT
>JBIIMQ010000121.1:0-6020 GCA_044337935.1 Candidatus Nitrotoga sp. | reverse complement strand
ATTTGCTGCACCCGGCACGTCAATAGTTTGTAGCGACAAGACCGCAGAGTAGACAATCGCCGGTGAGAGTGAAAAAAGGAAACCGACGAGAAAAGTCAGCGCAAGGTTTTTCTGCGCGGTTAATCTCTTTAAACGCCACCTTCTGCCGATCATTAACATTGTGGATTTCCTTTATATCGCCACGCACCGCGGTTTCTGCGGACACTTTACTTCTACATCATAAACAGCCAGAACAGAGCACGGGGTCTACCATCGAATTTGCACGAAGCGGAGCACGGCGGTCAGTTCTAACATTCCAACATTTCATTCCATCACAGCATCCTTACTATTGCACTTTCTCAATGCTGTAGGATACATGCAACGAGTGCGTTGCAACCGCTGCGACTTTAACACCATTCTCCGCCGCATTCGCGCTTTCCACGCAGACCATGCCGCGATAAAGTAGGGTGGGCACGGTTTTGTGCCCACGGAGCACGAGGGTCAGTTCTAACATTCCAACATTTCATTCCATCACAGCATCTTTTGTGTTTTCTCGATGCTGTAGGTTACATGCAACGAGTGGGTTGCACCCACTGCAACTTTAACGACGTTCTCCGCCGCATTCGCGCTTTCCACGCAGACCATGCCGCGATAGCCAGTGTCGCTGCCGAAATCGCCCATTTTCGAAGCCTTTTCTATCCATGGATTCCACACCACTGTTGAACGACTGCCGCGCTTGGCAATACGAATACGGCGGTTATGGCCGCTGTCATCAATCAAACAATCCGCGTCGGTGTCCACATAGAGACGGTCTACTTCTGTGGCTATGGTGATTGCGCCAGCTTGTGTTCTGCGCTGCCAATCACCCACCTTGTCCAGATAAGCGCAGCCTTCCAAACCGGTGATACGAATTTTATCCACATCGCTGATAGCGAAATATGTGTGCAACGCTTCGCCAATTTCAAACATTACTTGGCCGGTATTTTCCGTGACAAGTTCCACGATCATCTCCTTGCCAACAGTAACGATGTTCTGCACCCGACAAGCATGCGGCCATTGCGCAGCGGGAATTGAGCTCTGTGGCAATTCAAAGGTGATGCGCGTACTGCCATCTGATAGTGCTTCGCTGGCCACAACTTGCCAGGGGACGGTACGGGCAAACCCGTGAGCCGGGAAGGTGCTGTCGGTTGCATGGGCTCCGAACCACGGCCAGCAAATTGGTACGCCGCCGCGAATGGATTTGCCGCGCGCCAACTTGGCTGCGGGACTCAGCCAAATAACCGGTTTTTCGCCCGCAGGCTCAAAGGTCATGACATGCGCCCCCTGTAATGAAATAGTGGATTTAGCTTGCCGATTGGCAATGCACGCGACAATCAATCCACTTGCGTCCTCGGTAAACTCAAGCTGTCCGGCAATAGCAAATTCCCGGTTAAGTGCGCTTATATCCAACTGGCTCATTATTTAATCCCCAAAATATCATTCCATGTTAAAAATCACGTTGAAAAAACTGAGGGATGTTAATCAATCCATAGCTCCAACGAATATCCCGTCACTCGTTTTGTATTACATAACATCCCGCTTCAACACATGCGGCGCAAGAATCTTGTATTCAAAGTTAAACACATAAAAAATTAATTCCATCATTCGTGCTGAATCATACAATAATTATTGATATAAATCAATAATATATCCAAGCAAAGTCATATGATTATCCAGCACTTGAAATACGTAGCGGACATAAATACAAACCGGACCAAAAATGATGCATGCAGCCGGTTTACCACGCTTCTGTGATTATATGTGGCAATAACTCTGGAGATAAAAATGGAAAAAAAAGCTAAATCATCCGCAACCAAAGCCAAGGCAATGTCGTTACACATTGGCCTGAATTCTGTCAGCCCCGCCAAGTATGGCGGCTGGAGCGGCGATCTTAGTGCCTGCGAGTTTGATGCCAAAGATATGGCATCCATTGCAAAATCGCGCGGTATGAAATCCACCTCGCTGCTAACCAAAAAAGGGACACGTGCCAATGTGCTGACCGCTATCCGCAGTGCCGCCAAGCAATTGGTAACGGGTGATTTATTCTTTCTGACTTACTCGGGTCACGGCGGTCAGGTACCCGACATCACCGGGGAAGAAGACGATAAAAAAGATGAAACCTGGTGCCTGTATGACGGCCAACTTATCGACGACGAGCTGTATTTCGAATTGGCTCAATTCGCGACTGGCGTACGCGTGCTTGTGCTTTCCGATAGCTGTCATAGTGGCACCGTAACCAAAGCCGCACCGCCGCAACCCGGAACAGCGTGGCTGACAGATGGACGGCGCTCAAAGATGATGCCGTTTGCCGTGGGGATGCGCACTTATCGCGAACACCAAGCATTCTACGACAAGCTGCAACAGGACATCGCCAAAGCTGCCGGCAAAGCCTCTCTGGCGGATCCGGACAGTGTACTTGCCCAGCTGGCTGTGAGCCCGCGACTAACCGCGATCGCAAAAAAATTCAGGCCGTCGGTCATTCTTATCTCCGGCTGTCAGGACAATCAAACATCCATGGACGGTGATCACAACGGCGCATTTACTGAACAACTGCTGAAAGTTTGGAACAACGGCTCTTTCCAAGGCAACTATGCCAAGTTCCATGCCGCCATTAAAATGCTTTTGCCTGCCGACCAGACGCCCAACTTATTCGCATTGGGCGCGGCAGCACGTTTCCTGACACAACAACCATTCAGTGTTTAAGCAGGCCCGCCGCTGACCGCGTTAAACAAACAATGGTCGGTGGCGCATTAACTTGAATAATGCGTTACTCATTGCCCTGTAATTGATGAACATCAGTCATTAATTACGGGGCAATTTATTGGTATTTATTTGATGGGAAAACGGAGTGGTGATGGAATGGAGAAAAACATAAAAAAGCACTACGCTTGACCGATTACTTTATCCAGCCGCCCGGTTTATCCGACCTTCCGCATTCCCGCTCAATAATCGCCGCGTGTTACTTGCCCTTTGCCGCCATCAGCCTTTCATACTTGGCCTGTAGTTGCGCCCTGCTTTCCCTGTGGGCGGGGTCGTGCGGAATACAATCCGTCGGGCAAACTTCCACGCATTGCGGCGTATCATAATGCCCCACACACTCGGTGCATTTGTTGGGATTAATATAGTAAATGGTATCGCCTTGCGAAATGGCCTCGTTTGGACATTCCGGCTCGCATACATCACAGTTGATACATTCGTCGGTAATAATCAGCGCCACATCGTTCCTCTTCTAAATCAAGTGAATCTTTTCTCGGTCAGTTTAGTCGCCACCAGCGGGGACACAAACTTGCTTACATCGCCACCAAAACGTGCAATTTCACGCACCATACTGGCAGAAATAAAAGTGAAGTGTTCCGCCGGTGTCAGAAATAACGTTTCGACATCGGGATGCAGGCTGCGGTTCATTCCGGCCATCTGAAATTCATACTCAAAATCGGATACCGCCCGTAAACCGCGCAACACCACCCGCGCATTTTGTGTCCGCACATAATTCATCAGCAACCCGGAAAACCCTTCCACCCGCACATTGGCAAAATCGGCGAAAATCTCTTTCGCCATGGCCACACGCTCATTCAGAGTAAACAAAGTGGCACTGCGGCTTTCTGCCACAGCCACCACCACTTCACCGAACAGTCCTGCCGCACGGCGCACGACATCTTCGTGTCCGCACGTGATCGGATCAAAAGTACCGGGATAAATAACTTTAATCATTCTGTAATGCACCTTTGCATTTCAACAATTGATAATGCACCATCCCCGCCCGGTTATTTCTTACTACCTGCCACGCTTCGCCGGGTTCAAATCGCTTGCCACTTTCCACATATACCACGCCGTCTTGCGTTAGCTTGTCCACCAGCAACGGGAGCAATTTAGGCAAATAATCACTCTGAAATGGCGGGTCAAGAAAAATTACATCGAACAACCCGTTTTGCCGACGCGCGAACTCCAAACCATCTTCACAACGCAGCAATACGTTAAGACAGGCCAATTTCACGGTGGTTTCCTGCAAGGCGCGAAACACCTTGCGATTAGATTCGACCATCACCACCTCTGTCGCACCACGCGATGCGGCCTCCATCCCCAGCACCCCACTACCCGCGAACAAATCAAGGCAGCGCCTGCCATGCAGCTCCTGTCCCAACCAGTTGAACAACGTCTCACGAACACGATCCGGCGTGGGACGCAAACCCTCCACATCCGGGAATTCGACCCAACGGCGACGATGCGTCCCCCCGATAATACGCACCCGATTTATTGCGCGGCCCTCTCTTTAACAGCCGGTGCTTTTTCCTCCGGGGCACCGACTATCACGGTGGCCATTGCATCCGGATTCACCCGACGCTTATACGCGGAACGAATTTTCTCGACGGTCACTTTTTCAACATTACCAACAAAGTCATCCAGATAAGTCAACGGTAAATCATAAAATCCAATGACGCTAAGGTAATCAACGATTTTTTTATTGCTGTCGATACGCAACGGGAAGCCGCCGATAATATTTTGCTTGGAAGCCTGCAGTTCTTTTTCCGTCACGCCCTTGTCGATAAAATCGCGCAGCGTGGCACGCACTAATTTCAACGCCTCATCGGCTTGATCTTTCTTGGTTTGCAACCCGATCTGATAGGCTCCCGGTAGCTTCATCGGTATGAAATAACTGTAAACGCTGTAGGCAAGACCACGCTTCTCGCGGATTTCATGCATCAAACGGGAAATAAATCCCCCTCCACCCAAAATATGATTGCCGACGTACAGAGCGAAATAATCCGGGTCTTTGCGTGCCATGCCGGGAGCGCCCATCAGGATGTGGCTCTGCGTGGCCGGATGCGCTATGCGCTGCTCATTGGCTTTAATTTGCATGGGCACCGGTGCAATCTGCGCCGCTTCAACGCTTTGGGGCAATTCCCCGGTAAGTTTTTGCGCAATAGCTTCCGCTTCGGCGCGTGTCACATCCCCCATAATGGCAACCACGGAATTTTTGGCGGAATAATGTGACCGGTAAAACGCCCCGATATCGGTACGCTGAATATTTTCCACGGTAGCAATTTCACCCGGCGACGGTAAACCATACGGATGACTACCAAATACCGCCTTGCTGAAGGCTTTTTCGGCAATGCTTTCCGGTTTTGTTTCGCTTTCTTTCAAGCCCGCGATCAAACGCGTCTTTTCGCGTGCCAAAATATTTTCCTGAAATAGTGGATGCTGCAGCACACGCGCCATAATATCCAGCGCCCGGGTACGTTCCGCGACACTGCTCAAGGTGCGCAAACTGACACCGGCACGATCCGCATCAAAATTCTTTCCGAATTGCGCACCGATATCGGCCAGATTGCGCGAAATTTCATCCTCGCTCATCTCATCCGAACCAAGGTCAAGCAGGCTATGCGTCAGCCCCGCCAATCCGGATTTTTCCGCCACATCAAATCCGCTTCCGGCGGCAAAAGTAACGGTTAAATCCAGCATCGGCAAATCATGATTTTCTACAAAATAGACTTGCGCCCCGCTCGGCGCACGCCAATGCTGAATATGGGGGGTAGCGAGTACAGGCGCGATACCGGCCAAAAACAAGACCACAATGGCAAGTAATTTAGTGTGCATGTGCTGCCCCTTTACCCGTTTGTTTTGGATTACCTGAAATCGGTTGCGGATCGAGCACGGCAACGATCAATTGATCATCCTGTAAAAATTCCCGCGCCACTTCCTGTACCTGCTGCGCTGTTACCGCCTGCAATTTTTTCAGCATCAAAGGAATGGCTTTGTACGACAGCCCGATACTTTCCATCTGTCCAATCTGCATTGCCTGATAAAACAACGAATCAAGCTTGTACACTTCAGCGGCAGTGACCTGCGCCTTGACACGCTTGAGTTCATCTTCATTTACACCGTCCCGCTTCAAAATTGCTATTTGCTCTCGCAACCCATCCTCTATCTCGGTCACGCTCTTGCCTTCGCTAGGCGTGCCATCCAGCACAAACAAGCTCGGCCCGCGGGAGGTCGCATCATAT
>JBIIMQ010000120.1:0-6162 GCA_044337935.1 Candidatus Nitrotoga sp. | reverse complement strand
CATTCTGCTGATTGGTATTGTTAAAAAAAATGCAATCATGATGATCGATTTCGCACTGGATGCGGAACGCACACAGGGAAAAACACCGCGCGAAGCAATCGTTGAAGCCTGCCTGTTACGGTTTCGGCCAATTCTGATGACGACCATGTGCGCCTTGCTTGCCGCACTGCCATTGATGCTTGGCAACGGCGTCGGATCAGAGCTTCGCCATCCTCTGGGGATCGCGATGGTGGGCGGACTACTGGTCAGCCAGATACTGACCCTGTTTACCACGCCGGTTATTTATCTGGCCTTTGATCAATGGGCGCAACGCTTCAAATCGGCCCCGACTGCCGGGCAACCCTGAGGTATCACCCGATCTTGCTGCCATGAACCTATCCAAAACCTTCATCAATCGCCCGGTTGCCACCACCTTGCTGGCACTGGGCATTGTTTTGTCGGGGATCATTGCATTTACACTGCTGCCCGTAGCATCCTTGCCGCAAGTCGATTTCCCGACTATCTCGGTGCAGGCAGCACTACCGGGGGCAAGCCCGGAAACAATGGCCGCCACGGTAGCCACCCCGCTTGAGCGATCGCTTGGCCTCATCGCGGGCGTAACCGAAATCAGTTCGTCCAGCTCGCTCGGCTCTACCCGAATCACCCTGCAATTTGATCTCAATCGCAACATAGATGGTGCCGCACGGGATGTTCAGGCAGCAATAAACGCGGCGCGGAATTTATTGCCAACCGGTCTGCCCAACAACCCGATCTACCGCAAAGTCAATCCGGCCGATGCACCCATCATGATTCTTTCGCTCACCTCGGAATCAATGAGCCGGGGGCAAATGTACGATGCAGCCTCAACTATTCTCGCCCAGAAAATTTCCCAGCTGAAAGGAATTGGCTTGGTGACCGTGGGGGGCAGCTCGCTGCCTGCCGTGCGTGTGTCACTCAACCCGAACGCCCTGAACAAATACGGCATCAACGTCGAGGATGCGCGTACTGCAATCGTCACCACCAACGCCAACCGGCCCAAAGGATTCCTCGAAAATGGTGATCGGCACTGGCAGATACTGGCTAACGATCAGGCCAAAACCGCTGCAGAATATCTTCCGACAATCGTCGCTTACCGTAACGGCGCCCCGGTTCGGCTGACCGATATTGCCCAAGTGGAAGATTCGGTACAGGACATCCGCAATGCCGGATTAGTCAATGGCAAATCGGCGGTCATGCTGATACTAAATCGCCAGCCGGGAGCCAACATCATTGAAACAGTCGATCAGGTAAAGCAATTGTTACCCCAATTGCGCGCCTCTATACCGGCGGCAATAACCCTGTCCGTGGTATCGGATCGTACACCGACCATACGCGCATCACTACAGGGCGTCGAACATACACTTTTGATTTCAGTCGTCCTGGTGATATTGGTTGTATTTCTGTTTTTGCGCGACATCCGGGCTGCCCTGATCCCAAGCGTTGCGGTTTCTATATCGTTAATCGGCACCTTTGGCGTAATGTATCTGGCCGGTTTCAGCCTGAACAATATCTCGCTCATGGCCCTGACCGTTGCCACCGGATTTGTGGTGGACGATGCGGTGGTGATGCTGGAAAATATTTCTCGTCATATCGAAAACGGCGTTGCACCGTTTAAAGCCGCCATCCAAGGGGCACGCGAGGTGAGCTTCACGGTATTGTCGATGAGCCTGTCTTTGATCGCAGTGTTCATCCCGATTTTGCTAATGGGCGGTGTCGTCGGACGATTATTTCGGGAATTTGCGCTCACGTTATCGGCAGCCATTCTGGTCTCACTGGTTGTGTCGCTGACGGTGACACCCATGATGTGCGCGCGGCTCCTGCGTCCGCACTCAGCTTCATCACCGGGACGATTCCATCAAATAAACGAGCGCCTGTTCAATGCGCTATTGAACGGCTACCGGGCATCCCTCAATTGGGCGCTCGCGCACAGCCGCATCACGATGCTCATCCTTCTGGCAACGGTTTGCCTCAACGTTTATCTTTACACCGCCATCCCCAAAGGTTTTTTCCCGCAACAGGACACAGGCCGCCTGACCGGAGCCATTCAGGCAGACCAGAGTATTTCTTTCCAGGCCATGCGGGACAAACTGGCCACTTTCGTCAATATTGTCGGCCAGGACCCGGCAGTCAGTAGTGTCGCGGGTTTTACCGGGGGCGGGCAAATCAATACCGGTAGAATGTTCATCGGACTGAAACCTTTGGCTGAACGCCAGATATCCGCCGATAAAGTCATCGCCCGCTTGCGCGGCAAACTCACACACGAGCCCGGCGCCAACCTGTTTCTGCAACCGGTACAGGATATTAGTGTTGGCGGTCGTATCGGCAACGCACAATACCAATACACAATTCAGGCAGATGAAATTAATGAATTACGCACTTGGGAGCCGCTTATTCGCCAGGAATTGCGCTCGCTGCCGCAACTGGCCGACGTCAACACCGACCAACAAATTAAAGGCATCCAGACCTCGCTGATCATTGACCGTGATGCGGCTGCCCAGCTGGGAATCACGCAACGAATGATCGATACCACCCTGAATGATTTGTTCGGCCAGCGCCAGGTATCGACCATATATAACCCTTTGAACCAATACCGGGTCGTGATGGAAGCTGCACCGCAATATTTGCAGAGTCCGCAAACACTCAAGGAAATATTCCTGATTGCCCCCGGCGGTCTGCAAGTTCCGTTAGCCTCATTTGCCCGCTGGGAAGAAACAGCAACTCCCCTCGCGATTAATCACCAAGGACAATTTGCCGCCTCTACGATTTCATTTAACCTTCCTGTCGGCATCTCACTTTCGGATGCCACACAAGCCATTGAGAAGGTCATAGCAAAAATCGGCGTACCCGCTTCCGTACATGGTAATTTTCAAGGCACCGCCAAAGCTTTTCAGATGTCTCTGGAAAACCAGCCTTTTCTCATCCTTGCCGCCATGGTGGCGGTGTATCTCGTGCTCGGTATGCTGTATGAAAGTTACATTCACCCGATCACCATTCTTTCCACACTTCCGTCGGCGGGCGTGGGGGCAATTTTAGCGTTACTCGCATTCAGTATGGATTTTAGTATCATCGCGTTGATTGGCGTCATTCTTCTAATCGGTATAGTCAAAAAAAATGCGATCCTGATGATCGACTTTGCGCTTGAATCCGAACGGCAACGTGGTTTAAGCCCGCGTGACGCGATTTATGAAGCATGTCTGTTGCGGTTCCGTCCAATCATGATGACCAGCATGGCCGCCTTGTTTGGCGCACTGCCGCTTGCACTGGACTCGGGCATGGGTGCCGAACTGCGCCAACCGCTGGGAATATCGATCGTGGGCGGACTAATTTTGAGTCAATTGCTAACACTCTACACAACACCTGTGGTTTATCTATACCTCGACCGATTTCGGTTATGGTATCCCAAAATTTGGAAGCAACTGTTACGGGCTAAACCACTTAAAACTGCAAAGCAAACATGAATTATGTCTAGTATAAAAATGCGGTTAACAACAATTTGTGCGCTGGCTGTTTTAAGCCTGGCCGGATGTGCCGTCGGCCCCGACTACAAAAAACCCGGTGTCATTCCGCCCGCCCACTTCAAAGAAGAAGCCAATCAATGGAAACAGGCAAACCCTCAGGATCACACGCTGCGCGGCAAATGGTGGGAAATGTATGACGATATCCAGCTTAACGCACTGGTACAACAGGTATCAATTTCCAACCAGAACATACACAGCGCCGAAGCGCAATACCGGCAAGCGCTCGCCCTGCTTGGTGTTGCGCGCGCACGCTATTTACCGACACTGTCCGGCAGCTTTGCCCATACCCGTGGACAAGGTGCCAGCTCGACCAATGTCGGCGTAACCATTCCCGGCAATCCAACCGCAGCCATCGTCAACACCAACCGGATATTAATGAATGCCAGTTGGGAGGCCGATTTATGGGGACGAATCGGGCGCACCGTTGAATCCAACCAGGCATCGGCTGAAGCCAGCGCCGCCGACCTGCAATCAGTACTGCTGAGCATGCAATCCACGCTGGTACAGACTTACCTGCAATTGCGTATCAATGACACTCAACGCAAATTGCTGGAACAAACAATAAAGGCCTATCAACGGTCGCTTCAAATCACCCAGAATCGCTATGAAGCGGGGGTTGCGGGACGCACTGATGTCGTGCAAGCTGACACACAATTAAAATCCACCCAAGCCCAGGCGATAGATCTTGGCGTACAACGGGCGCAGCTTGAACATGCAATCGCCGTCCTGATCGGCAAAGCCCCTGCCAATTTTTTAATCAAGCCAACCGCTCTCCTGCCAAAGTTACCTGAATTTCCTGCCGGCATTCCGTCAGAATTACTGGAACGACGCCCCGATATTGCCGCAGCAGAACGACGCATGCAGGCCGCAAATGCCCAGATTGGCGTTACCCAGGCCGCTTATTTTCCAGCTCTCATCCTTGGCGCCTCAACCGGCTATCAAAGCTCGCTGCTTTCCAATTTAATCTCCCTGCCCAAACGGGTATGGTCTATCGGGCCGAACATTGCAGCTACATTATTTGACGGGGGAATTCGATCCTCACAAAAAGAACAGGCAATCGCCTCATTTGACAAAAGCGTTGCCGATTATCGCCAGACTGTTCTGACAGGATTCCAGGAAGTTGAAGACAGTCTTTCCACATTACGCATTCTCAGTGAAGAAGCCAAAACACAACTTGAAGCGACACGATCCGCGCAGGAATCCGTAACGCTCTTTAGTAACCAATATACCGCCGGAACCGTAAGCTACCTGAATGTAGTTACTGCCCAGGCCACCGCACTTGACGCAGACATGAGCAGCCTCAATATCACCGGACGAAGACTGCTTGCCAGTACAGCGTTACTCAAAGCACTTGGCGGGGGCTGGCGTTCCGGGGAAATAAGTCTCAACCGATAAAAATTGGGGTTTCAACCATTAATCTTCACGAAAGTCAGGCAATTCAGCTTCCTCAAGACTGAAATGACCAAACTCGACACCCCACCGCAGAAGCTAACCCGCCACCAACCTGCTGCAAGAACGCCGCACCACGCTAATCTCCGCCGCCGTCACCGGCCAGATTGACGTGCGCTGCGTTTGCGCGTGATCGAAAATAGGTGTGCCTCTTGTTAAACAGATCAATTCGGACTAACATTAGTCCATTAAATTAAACCGAGGTACGCCATGCAAACTGTCAACATCCATGAAGCCAAGACCCAATTCTCCCGTTTTGTCGATCAAGCCGAAGCAGGCGAGGAGATAATAATCGCACGCGCGGGTAAGCCAGTGGCTCGCCTGGTGGCGTTGAATCCAGTCACCAGCAAGCCACGCAAGCTGGGGCTGGGCAAGAAAATCTTTACCTTCCCCGAACAATTCGACCGCTTGAATGCCAGCGAAATAGTCGAGATGTTTGAGCAAGGCAAGTAAATGATCGCACATGTTTATTTGCTGGATACCAATGTGTTACTGGCGGCATTGCTGGCACCGGAACGCTTGCCGCCAGAGGTGGTGGCAGGTTTAACGGATGCGTCCAACACGGTGCATTTCAGTGCCGCGAGCATCTGGGAGGTGGCTATCAAGCGTTCGTTGAATCGGGCAGATTTTGATTTTTCTCCCGAAGATATTCATCGGCTGGCATTGGATACGGGCTTTACCGAGTTGCGGGTGAAAGGGGAGGATTGTTACCCGTTAGTGAATTTGCCCTGGCATCACCGTGATCCATTTGATCGTCTGCTGGTCGCACAAGCGCAATCGTTGCCCGCCTATTTGCTCACCACCGATGGTGTGTTGCGCCAATACTCCGAACTAGTGGTTCACCTGACTTTGAAACCATGAGCATCCCCAAAAAACCAGCTTCAAGACTAAGATGAATCGCCCCGGATTCTGTGGAGGCTATTTGGTTTAAGTAACACTGGCAGAATCCGAGTTGGCTAACTGCCGATAATATTGTGCCTCAGCTTCTGCCGGCGGTATATAGCCGATAGATCCCAACAATCGCTGATGATTGAACCAGAACACCCAGTTTAACGTCGCCAATTCAACGGATTCCCTGTTTTTCCAAGGCCCTTGTTTGTGAATCAGTTCAGCTTTGTATAACCCGTTAATGGTTTCAGCCAGTGCATTATCATAGCTATCGCCACGACTTCCCACC
>JBIIMQ010000119.1:0-6168 GCA_044337935.1 Candidatus Nitrotoga sp. | reverse complement strand
TCGGCATGGTGTTTCAGAAACCTACCCCGTTCCCAATGTCTATTTATGACAACATCGCTTTCGGTGCGAAACTTTATGAAAATTTAAGCCGCCATGATATGGACGAGCGCGTGGAATGGGCATTGAGAAAAGCGGCACTCTGGACAGAAGTAAAAGATAAACTGAAACAAAGCGGCACCGGGCTTTCCGGCGGACAGCAACAGCGTTTGTGCATTGCGCGCGCGATTGCCGTTAAACCGCAAATATTGTTACTCGATGAGCCCACTTCTGCGCTGGATCCGATATCTACCGCGCACATCGAAAAATTGATCGATGAGTTGAAAACCGAATTCACTATCATCATCGTCACCCACAACATGCAGCAGGCGGCGCGCGTGTCAGACTACACCGCCTATATGTACATGGGCGACCTGATCGAATTCGGCGATACCAGCACGGTATTCACCAATCCCAAGCGCAAAGAAACGGAAGATTACATCACCGGCCGATTCGGTTAGGTCGTGAGCGCTATCGGTTCCGGTCAGGGATAGTTAGCAAAATAACCATACTTCGAAATGTGCTGTATTCGTGGAATTACTGATCTTTGAATAATCAAATAAAGCGCCTTCGGCTTAGCTGAAAATTATTGCGTGATTGTTGTTTGGCAGTTTGCAATGAACACGTTTCTCTGATACGTATTCTCTTGACTGAGAATGCCACTTTCCATAGACTGCGGCGGCATGGGCGGCATTGTTTTTATCTGAAAGCTGCCAGTGCTTACCGTATAAATTGTTGTGTTTTAAATTATCAAACAGGAAAAAATTATGCCCGTCATCGACGTTAACGGAAAGACCTATGAAACCGACGCGGAAGGTTATCTTATCAATTTTGACGATTGGGATATGGATGTAGCAAAGCACATCGCACAGGCCGAGGAGTTGGAAATGACTGATAACCACTGGGAAATTATCAAGTTCCTGCGTGCATACTACAAATACCATCAAACTTCCCCGAATATTCGTGAATTAACTCAGGCAGCCAGTGATGACTTGGGTGAAGAGAAAGGGAAAAGCCCATATCTGTATGACTTGTTCCCCGAGGGACCGGCACAGCAGGGATGCAAAATCGCGGGCTTACCCCAGCTTTTTGTAGACCCCAATGAACATACAGTAATTTGAGTTGATGGTTTCCGGTTAGTAATCGGATACGAATAAAAACGGAAGAGCGGCATTCTGTAATCACAGATTGCCGTTTGAATTTTGAGCAGGTGGAAAATGGTTTATAGCAGAAAAATCCAAATTAAATTTGAATCACGATAATGTAAATGACCGCTTTACTTGATAGCGATCGCCATTGAATCCGGCCCCACGAGATGCTCCACTCGTACCGAGGAGAAACCCGCCTCTTTCATCCAGGCAGCACAATCGCTACCGGTGTAATCGAAGCCTCCGGGTGTTTCAATCAACATATTCAAACTCATCATCAACCCAAAGGCATTCTTCGACCGATTGTCGTCAATAATCGCCTCGTAAACAATAAATGCCCCGCCAACCGGAATTGCATCATATGCATTTTTAATGAGCATTTTTTTGTGGGCAGATCCCAGTCATGCAGGATATGTCCCATCAGGACAACGTCGGCTTTTGGAAGGTCGTGTTTGAAAAAATTGCCGGGTTTAAACACCAGACGATCTGCGACGCCAACCTTAGCAACGTATTCTTCAAAAATCGGCGCCACTTCCGGTAAATCAAATCCCATACCCTTAAGATGCGGATTTACCAAAGCGATTTGTGCTGCAAGATCACCTTGCGCGGTTCCAACATCAACATACGCGCTGTAATTTGCCCAAGGAAAGGCATGGGCGATTTTCATATTGGCACCGTGGCTGACACCGGTCATTGCGCCAAGAAATTCTTTCAAACGCGCGGGGTCGGCATAAAGCGTTTCGAAAAAACCGGTGGCATTATTCTTGACTTCGTTTTGCGGCTTACCAGTTCGTAGCGCCTCAGTGAGATGCCCCCAAAACGTATAAAGGCGATGATTGGCCATTTCGAGAATGCCACCCACGTAAGAAGGTTTATTTTGATCGAGGAAGAGGTCGGTCTCGACCGTGTTAGCGTAACCATCCGGGTTGCGATCCAGAAATCCAAGTGCCACAAGCGTGTCGAGCGAGGGTGCAAGCCCAGTCGTCCGCTAAGGGAATCAAACGATTCACGGCCATGCGATAACTCGGTAAAAACGCCCATTTCAACAGCGCTTAATAATGTTTTTGACGCCCAAAATGCCATCCCCGTTTGCAGGATTTTTTCCGGATTGAGTAGTTCAGCCATGCAACTCTCCTTTATTATCGAAAGTCATCTTTATGCAATGCACGCCGGTTTAGTTTATCCATCTTGTTGCACAAGATATAGAGTTGAAATAAAAAATATCCACGAATTGAATCAGACAACAATTTCAGGGAAATGCTGTGGTGTGCTATTGCAGAGTTATTACCGTTGACGGTTAACTATCACGGGTAAATATGACCGATTGCCAGTTTGATATTGGTACCAGATTTAAACAGGTCTAAGCTTTTTTCAAAATGGAAGATACTTGGCCACTACTTCGACCTACATTTTGTGCCTTGCCTGTGTGCTCACGCATATTTGTTCCCTACTTGTACCACCACGTATGCTTGCTCGATCTCGCGATGAAAACTTTCCGGGATATGCGCCCAGTCCACCATGTCTACGCGGATGGGCAGATTGCTTTCCACCAGGGCTTCTTTCGCTTCCCGCAATGCGGACGTTTCCTGTTTCAGGTTGGCCGGCTGGCGCACGACCAGATCAAGGTCGCTGGCTTCGTGTCCATCGCCGTTGACGCGGCTGCCATAGGCCCACACCTCGGCTTGCGGCAAGTAACGGTGCAGCAGTTCGCGCAGCAATGAGAGATGCTGTGGCTGCATGTCCAGCCGCCCCAGCGCCAGTTCAGGCATTACTTTTTCCTTCGTTGTAGCGTTCGCGTAACACAGTTTCCAGCCGTGTTACATCGGCGATAAAGTTAGGGATCAGCTTCAGTGTTTCTTTGACGAAGCCTTCGCCGTAATCATGTGCGGTGTTGTTGCGATTGTCGCGATAGGCGAACCAGCGTTCGACTTCTTCCAGTGTCATCAAGCCATGTGTGGCTGCCAGGCGTAGCACATCCTTGATGGGGGTAGTGTCCAGTTTTTTTGCGCCGTGGCCGTAATCACGCAGGGCTTTTTTTATCTGCTTGAAGCTGGTTTCCTGCGTTAGTTCGTAGCCCTTGACGATGGCGTTGCGGTAGATTTCTTGGTCTATGCTTTCCGGCGCGGCCTGCTCAAAAAAAAACGAGTGATGAGTTTAAGGTCTGGATGCAGCGCTTGAGGTGGTCGGTGTTCAGATTCATCACGATATTTGCTCCAACGCATGTTCCATGTTTGCAAGATTTTGTTTGATTTATTTTTTCAACTTTGTTGATTCGGCGTATTGCTCAGCCAATTGTGCAATGAGGCGGGGTATTTTTTCTTTGAAGGGTGTGCCGTCTTTTTTTATTTCTTCGGCGCCGACATAATGGCCGGGGGGTAATGCATAACCGTGAGTGGCGATTTCCTTGAAGGCATTGGAGATGTATTTGATGAAGATCAGGCCGAGCACAACGTGCTTATATTCCGCCGCATCCATGTTGTTGCGCAGCTTGTTGGCGGCAAGCCAGAGCTTGGCTTTAAAGCCGATATTTGCGGAGGAATCGTTGTTTTTAGATGCTGCTTTTGCCATCAAACTTTCCTTAAGTTTCTTGTTATTGAGCGGCCATGCCGATAAACACTGGCACTAGGTGGGAATGCTAGCAGATTTCGGCGAATTACTGGCTAATGCGATAAATGTGTTTGTGATTGTTTGCTATATTTTGCATGCCGTGAACAGTAGGTAATGTATCCACAAAGTGGACATATACAAAGAAGCTAAATAGTCAGTCGGCATTGATGGTTCTTTCTGTAAGCGATCCTCACGACGGCTACACCGAGTGTAATTTCCGTGCCCAAGTAACCTCCTATTTACTGTAATACGGCATCGCGACGCATAAATCGCCAACGAAACTTGGACACTTTGTAGCCTAAAGAGTCTGCGATGTAGGCCGATGTAGTCTTCCTAATCGCAACGTTATTATCAGGCGCGATGTTATCGCCGAGCGTAGTTGAATTTTTAACGCCTATCGGAGTGATGCAGCACTAATTTAGACAACGCGCATATGATGTGCGAGTGGAGTTTTTTTGATGAGATTAATGCTCAGTAACCAAGCGTGCTATCAATCTGACACTCAATGAAGAATTACCATGGAAACGCGGATTTATTCGATTTTGTTGTCCCCGAGAATACGGGAGCTCAGTCAACTTAAGTATTTTGCTTTCAGCCAGCCGGAACTGACGAATTAATCATCGTTTCCCTTACCCGGGTATATGGAATGGTGGCCAACCTTTCCGGTGCAACTTTTGTCGCATTTTTTAGATAATCAGGATGTTGTAGGTATAAACCTTACGAGGATATGTGATGCCAGCGCTTACCAGTCAACAAGCTTACGAATACATCATCAAGTTGTTAACCTCCATGAGCCAGTCTGGCGGGTCTGATCTGTTCATATCCAATGATTTCCCGCCCAGCATGAAGGCTCACGGTGAAATGCACCCGATGACGTCGCAAAGGCTCACCGGTGAAATAACTCGCCAGCTTGCATTTTCGTTGATGAACGAATCGCAGCGCGAAGAATTTGAAAAGGAATTGGAATGTAATTTCGCAATTTCTGTTCCCGGTGTTTCCCGTTTTCGGGTGAATGTTTTCGTACAGCAGCAGCATGTCGGTATGGTCATCCGCACCATCGCGGCAGAAATCCCCAACTTTGAAAAACTTGGACTGCCGGAGGTTCTCAAAGAAGTCATCATGTACAAGCGCGGGTTGGTGCTGGTTGTTGGTGGTACAGGCTCGGGCAAATCAACTTCGCTGGCCGCTATGATTGATCACCGCAACAGCATCTCCAAGGGGCATATCATCACCGTCGAAGACCCGGTGGAGTACGTGCACGTATCCAAGCAATCGTTAATCACGCATCGGGAGGTGGGGGTGGATACGCACAGTTGGCATCACGCCTTGAAGAATACGTTGCGTCAGGCGCCGGATGTGATTTTGATCGGTGAGATACGTGATGCGGAAACGATGGAACACGCTATCGCTTTTGCCGAAACCGGCCATCTTTGCCTGGGTACACTGCACGCCAATAGCACCAACCAAACCTTGGATCGCATCATTAACTTCTTCCCCGAAGAGCGTCGCAACCAATTGCTGATGGATCTTTCGTCTAACATGCGCGCGCTTATATCACAGCGACTGATCCGTACGGTTGATGGTAAAGGGCGCAAAGCCGCAATCGAGATACTGCTCAATACACCTACCATCGCCGACCGGATATTCAAGGGCGAGTTTAATGAGATTAAATGCATCATGGATAAGTCACGCGAGTTGGGTATGCGTACCTTCGATTGGTCATTGTTTGAGCTGTATAACGAAGGCCATATTGCATACGAAGAAGCGATACGTAATGCCGATTCGGCGAATGAACTTCGCTTGAACATCAAACTTAAAAGCAAGCGTGGCGAACCAACAGCGGCTACAGGGATTGAGCTTTCGTTGCATGAACATCCGAGCCCCGAAGAACTTGAGGCAGAGAGGCTGAAAGAATTGGAATCCCAGAAAGTGAAGAAAGCCCAGTTCGAAGCAGAGCAACTCGCCAAGCAACAGCAGGAAAGAAAGCAATAAGAAAATGTATCGCGTCCGTCAATCAATGCAAACATTAGTTGATAGACGGAAGGCGTGGCACGATAAAATCATCATATTGCATAGCTAAATCTGAACTGACAATCACTTCGATCAAATCGGGTGACCGTCAGATGAAGTCTTAACTACTACAGAATTTGTTACGCGGGTATTTTCCAGTGAGATTCTTTTTTGGCCCATGTTTCCTTGATGGCTAAAATTGACGGGAGTATATTTTCAAAAAGCTCAACCAAGCGCGGCTCAAAGTGGCTTCCTGAGTTTTTGCGCATTGAATCGCCCCGGGTTTTGAGGAGGCTCCAAATCTTGAGAGAATGGAGCCATGAACAAGACAAACAAATATTCCCCCGAAGTAAAAGAACGCGCAGTC
>JBIIMQ010000118.1:0-6264 GCA_044337935.1 Candidatus Nitrotoga sp. | reverse complement strand
CCCACTGGCGTGTATGGTGCCGGCGTGTTGATTTCAGAAGGGGTTCGGGGTGAGGGCGGCTACCTTGTTAATAAGGATGGTGAGCGTTTTATGCCGCGCTATGCGCCCAATGCCCAGGATCTTGCCAGCCGCGATGTGGTGTCGCGCGCTATTGCGACTGAAATCAAGGAAGGGCGTGGTTGCGGCAAACATGGTGATCATGTTTTATTGAAGGTTGATCATATAGGTGATGATGTTATTCGCCAGCGATTGCCCGGCATCCGCGATATTTCTCTAAAATTTGCGCATGTTGATCCGGCTGTGGATCCGATTCCGGTAGTGCCTACCGCGCATTACATGATGGGTGGAATTCCTACCAATTATCATGGACAAGTGGTTGCGCCTTATAAAACAGGGCCGGAAGAAGTGGTGCAGGGCTTTTATGCGGTGGGTGAGTGTGCTTGCGTGTCTGTACATGGCGCAAACCGGCTCGGTTGCAATTCATTGCTTGATTTACTGGTGTTTGGGCGTGAGGTGGCCAGGCAGATTATTGAGGACTTGCAGCGTAACCCGCATCCAAAAACATTACCGCATGATGCGGCTGATCGTCCGTTGTCACGTCTTGACAGGCTGAGATCACAAAAGAATGGAGAGAGTGTGGCTGAAGTAGGGGCGGAGATGCGGCGTGTGATGCAAAATCATTGTGGAGTATTTCGGTTTCCCGACCTATTGACTCAGGGCGTGGAAAAGATTCGAATAGTGGCCGAGCGCGTTAAAACTACCATGATTCATGACCAAAGCAAGGTGTTTAATACTGCTTGTGTGGAAGCATTGGAACTCGATAATCTTATCGAAGTGGCGCAGGCCACGATGGTTTCCGCTGCCGCGAGACAGGAAAGCCGTGGCGGTCATGCGCGCGCGGATTATCCGGAGCGCGATGATGATCACTGGTTGAAGCATTCGCTGTATTTTAGAGAAGGTCAAAAACTGGATTACAAACCGGTGCGTCTAAGGCCGTTGACCGTGGAATCGTTCCCGCTCAAGGCGCGAGTGTACTGATTGGGAGGAATGTGTCGTGTCAGTAAATAATTTTAAAACGGAAAATCATACTTATCGCAAGTTGATTAATGGTGGCTTGACTTACCGCATCCCTCATTTTCAGCCGGACTATAGCTGGACAGAAAATGAATGGGGCGATTTGTGGGCAGACATGATGGGTGTTATCCAGGCCGAGGGTGAATCAAACCACTATATGGGTTGCCTGGTGTTGCAACCGATTGATAGCAAATCGTTCGATGTGATTGAAGGCCAACAGCGCCTGACCACTATCATGCTGGTTATATTGGCGGTACTTAAAAATTTGGCGCAGTTGATCGCCGAGAAAAATGATCCGGAAAACAACCAGAAACGGATGGATCAAATTCGCCATACATACGTTGTGTATCTTGATCCTGTCACACTGGTGCAGCGAAGCAAGCTCACCCTTAACCATAATAATGATGAGTATTTTCAAAATTATTTGATCCCGTTGGATCGTTTGCCCCGGGTTGGTTGTACTGAATCGGAGCTGAGGCTGTGTGACGCGTTTGAATGGTTTGTGATAAAAATCGGCGAGTATGCAAAAAATGCTGGCGGCGATGAGGGGGTTGCGCTGGCGAGTTTGGTTGAGTCGATTAGTGACAGGTTGTGTTTTACAGTGATCAGTGTGACTAACGAGCTCAATGTTTTTAAGGTGTTTGAAACGATCAATGCGCGCGGCACACGGATATCCGTAACCGACTTGCTTAAGAACCATCTTTTTTCTGTACTGTACAGTGACAAGGATCACTTGCAGGACATGGAGGTTTTGGAAGATCGTTGGGAGGCTCTGGTAGCTACTGTGGGTAGCGAGAATCTCGCAGATTTTTTGCGGGTGTACTGGATTAGTCGCCATACTTTTGTCAAACAATCCGAGCTTTTCAAAGTCATACGTTCTTATATAACGGGCCGTGATGAAGTTTTTGAATTGTTGCAGGGTATGGAAAAGGATGTAGATACCTATCTGGCATTGATCCGGGGTGAGTCTGCACAGTGGTCGGCTGATCTCAAAGAATATATGCGGGATTTTTTGTTGCTGAGAGTGCGTCAGCCTTTACCATTGTTGCTGGCGGCTCATCGAATGTTTTCGGTGAGTGATTTTGAGCAGGTATTGCGCGGATGCATCACGATTTCATTCCGTTATATCGTGATTGGTAGCCAACCGACGAATAAGCAAGAGAATATCTATTATTCGGTGGCGCAAAAAATTTCCAGTGGAGATATCAGTACTGCCTCAGCTGCGTTGGAGGCGATGCAATCCATTTATCCGAGTGACAATGAATTCCGTAGTGCTTTTTCTGCCAATGATATTAGCACCACCACTTCACGCTGTGTCAGCTGGAAAAACAGGTATCAGGAAATGATTACGATTTTGAAGGTGTTGGCTTTGACATAGTTTGTTGATTATTTGTTACCCATGAAATGGGTTCCGAAGGATTTGTCGAGCTGCCTGTGAAACCGAAATAACTTTCTTTATTGATGTGGCATAAGTTTCCGTGGATTTCACCGTTGCGTTATAAAGAGAGATTGGGTGACCAGGTGTGATGATTGGTTGCAGTATTGGGATTGACTGAAGTATTCAAAGTATTCCGGAAAAAAGCGCGTGTGGGTGATACAAAAATGCGCGAATTCAAAAAATGGTGGTGAAACTGTATTGATCCCCGGTTCCAGTGGTGAATGACGGGAGATGGGCGGTTGGCTTGAGGTAACGGGTGGAGAACTTGGAATCATGAAATTTAAAATTTACCGGTATAACCCTGAAACCGACGAACAGCCTTATATGCGCAATTATGAGCTGGACATAGAGGCGGGCGACATGATGTTGCTGGATGCGCTGCTTCTTATTCGGGAGCAGGACGACAGCCTGAGCTTGCGCAAATCCTGTCGTGAAGGCGTATGTGGTTCGGATGCCATGAATATCAACGGGCGTAATGGGTTGGCTTGCATTACGCAGTTATCCGGTTTGAAGCAGCCGATAGAATTGCGGCCATTGCCCGGTCTGCCGGTGATACGTGATTTGATCGTTGACATGACGCAGTTTTTTAAGCAGTACCATTCGATCAAACCCTATTTGCTGAATAACGATCCGCCTCCGGAAACCGAACGCCTGCAATCACCGGCACAGCGCGCCGAACTGGACGGTTTGTATGAATGTATTTTATGTGCCTGCTGCACTACTGCGTGCCCGTCA
Source organism: Candidatus Nitrotoga sp. (assembly GCA_044337935.1). Taxonomy (GTDB): domain Bacteria; phylum Pseudomonadota; class Gammaproteobacteria; order Burkholderiales; family Gallionellaceae; genus Nitrotoga. The sequence goes on along the minus strand of JBIIMQ010000118.1, from coordinate 3,017 downwards.
TTCTGGTGGAATCCGGATAAGTTTGTTGGCCCCGCCGGGTTGCTGCAAGCGTATCGTTTTATCGTTGATAGCCGTGACCAGGCCACGAGCGAGCGACTGGATAATTTGGAAGATCCGTACCGGTTGTTTCGCTGCCACACGATTATGAATTGCGCTGATGTGTGCCCAAAAGGTTTGAATCCCACATCCGCAATAGGAAAAATTAAAACCTTGATGGTGAAGCGTACAGTATGAAAGAGTTGGAACGCGTGCGCTGGCGTTGTCGACGAGGTTTGCTGGAGCTGGATATTGTGCTGGATCGGTTTGTCGATCGGCATTATGCAAGTTTGAGTGGGGCGCAGAAGGCTGCATTTGGTTTGTTGCTGGATATGCCCGATCCGGCACTCTGGGATATGATTGCCAACACGCAGCCTTCGTCGCCGCAAGATGAGCGGTGTGCGGTGCTAAAATTGCTTCAGACAGTTTGATTTGCTGCGTGATCTGTTGCGCATATGGATGTAAAAATAGGAGGCGTAATGAAAGAAAAACGCGTTGCAACCCTGACGTTGGATGATGGCCGAAGTATCGAATTGCCGATACTGTCCGGCACTTTGGGTTCTGATGTGATCGACATCCGCGGATTGAATAAGCTGGGTATGTTTACGTACGATCCGGCTTTCGTTTCTACCGCCAGTTGCTCGTCCAGCATTACATTTATTGATGGAGACGCCGGGCTATTGTATTACCGTGGCTATCCCATTGAACAATTGGCTGAAAAATCAGATTTTTTAGAGGTGTGCTATTTGTTGCTGCACGGTGAATTACCGAATGCCGCACAAAAAGGCGAATTCAAAGGGAAGGTGATGCAGCACACCATGGTGCATGATCAGCTTGCCCGTTTTTTCAATGGCTTTCGCCGTGATGCCCATCCGATGGCAGTTATGGTTGGGGTGGTGGGTGCGTTGTCGGCTTTTTATCATGATTCGCTGGATATTAATAATCAGGAGCATCGCGAAATTTCGGCGTTACGTCTGTTGGCCAAAGTGCCGACCATTGCCGCAATGACCTACAAGTATTACACCGGTTTTCCATTTATGTTCCCGAAGAACGAGTTCAGCTATGTGGAAAATTTCATGTACATGATGTTTGCTACACCGGCCGAGGATTATGCACCGAACCCAAAATTGGTTCGAGCATTGGAACGTATTTTTATACTGCATGCGGATCATGAGCAGAATGCGTCGACTTCAACCGTCCGGCTGGCCGGTTCCAGCGGGGCCAATCCGTTCGCGTGCGTTTCCTCAGGCATCGCGGCACTGTGGGGGCCGGCGCATGGCGGTGCGAATGAGGCTGTGCTGAAAATGCTGGAAGAGATAGGTGATGTGTCGCGCGTGGCGGATTTTATGAAGGGTGTGAAGGAAAAAAAATATCGCCTGATGGGTTTTGGTCACCGGGTATATAAAAATATGGATCCGCGCGCGCAGGTGATGCGTGATACCTGTTATGAAGTGCTTAAAGAGCTGGAGCTGGAGAAAGACCCGTTATTTTTAATGGCGCTGGAATTGGAGCAGATTGCGTTGCGGGACGAATATTTCATAGAGCGCAAACTGTATCCCAATGTGGATTTTTATTCCGGAATTGTGCTGCGCGCATTGGGTATTCCAAGCAATATGTTCACCGTGATTTTTGCCGTGGCACGTACCATCGGTTGGGTGTCGCAATGGAATGAAATGATTGCCGACAGCGAGCGCAAGATCGGTCGCCCGCGTCAGTTATATCAGGGCGCCACGCAGCGCGATTTTGTTCCGCTTGCCGATCGTTAATGCCCGGTTGAGACATTCAAACGGGTAGAAAATAGAGTCTGGAGAATGTTCACGCACTGACGTCTTCTTTAACGAACATATTGGACAGTTATGTACGGGAATTTGACGGGGTAATGAAGCACAAAGACCTGACGATATCAACAGACGGGTAATAATACATGGCGTCAGTAATGCAAACCATGCGGGACAATTCTTTATTGTTTGGTGCCAATGCGTCATACATTGAAGGCCTTTACGAGGCATATTTGACCGACCAAAATTTGGTTCCGGATAATTGGCGTGCCTATTTCAATACTCTGCAAAACAACACGGGTGAGGCGTCGAAAGATTTGGCGCATGGCCCGGTAGTGCGCGCTTTTGCTGCCTTGCCATTAACGGGTGCGCAAGGTGCCACTCATGATGCCGTCATGGCGGGCAAGCAGGTGTCTGTACTGCAACTTATCAATGCCCATCGATTTCTCGGTGTGCGCCGCGCCAGTCTTGACCCGCTAAATCGACATTTTAAGCCCGAAGTGCCGGAATTGGATCCGGCTTTCTATAGCCTCACTGAAACTGATATGGATACAACATTCGAGACAGGTTCCCTGGTCGGGCCGCCACGTATGTTGTTGCGCGAAATTCTGCAGTTGTTGCGCCAGACTTATTGCGGCTGCATAGGTGCAGAGTATATGTATCTCAATGATGTTGCGCAGAAGCGCTGGATTCAAAATCGGCTGGAGAGTGTGCGTGGTCAGTCGAATTACAGCGCCGATATGCAGCACCGTATTTTGGAGCGCTTGACCGCTGCCGAAACATTGGAGCGTTATCTGCACACCAAGTATGTCGGCCAAAAACGTTTTTCGCTTGAGGGCGGCGAGTCGCTGATTCCGATGCTGGAACATTTGCTGCAACGCGCAGGCACGCAGGGTGTGCGCGAGACCGTTATCGGCATGGCGCATCGCGGACGGTTGAATGTGGTGGTGAACACGCTGGGCAAGTTGCCACGTGATTTGTTTGCGGAATTTGAAGGTAAGCATAGTGAGCAGTTGACGTCCGGTGATGTTAAATATCACCAGGGATTTTCCTCCGATATTTCTACGCCGGGCGGCGCAATGCACCTGGCTTTGGCATTTAATCCGTCACATCTCGAGATCGTTAATCCGGTAGTGGAAGGTTCGGTGCGCGCGCGCCAGCATCGCCGTGGCGACAAGGATGGGCGCGAGGTACTGCCGGTAT